>JAZFZX010000144.1:0-3872 GCA_036444135.1 Kiloniellales bacterium
CCTCCGTGGCGCCAACCTGGCACGACGACCTCGCGGACCTGCCCGAAGGACCGCTGCTCTTGATCGCCAACGAGTTCTTCGACGCCATGCCGGCCCGCCAGCTGGTCAAGACCGCAGCGGGCTGGTGCGAACGCCAGGTCACCCTGGCCGATGGTCCGGGGGACGCTGCGCCGGCCTTTGCCTTCGGTCTGTCGGCGCCGTGGCCCGATGCCGAATCCGCGGTGCCGGCCGCGCTCCGCGACGCGCCCGAAGGCGCGCTCTTCGAGACCTCACCGGCGGCCGCGCGCACGGCGGCCGAGATCGGGCGGCGTCTGGCGGCCCATGGCGGAGCCGCCGTCATCATCGACTACGGCCACGGCCAGAGCGCCACGGGCGAGACCTTGCAGTCGGTGCGCGGGCACGCGCGCCACGACGTACTCGCCGATCCGGGCAGCGCCGACCTCACCTGCCACGTGGACTTCGCCGCGCTGGCCCGGGCCGCCCGCGAGGCCGGCGCCGAGACGCACGGCCCCGTCGGCCAAGGCGCGTGGCTGCGCCGGCTCGGCATCGAGGCGCGCGCCGCCGGCTTGACGGAACGGGCCACGCCCGCCCAGCAAAAGGACATTCGCACGGCGCTCGACCGTCTCACCGGGCCTGAGCAGATGGGTGACCTGTTCAAGGTCCTGGCGCTCGCCGCGCCCGGCTTCGGACCGCCGGCCGGCTTCGCCTGAGGCGCACCGTACTTAACAGCCCGGCGACGGGCCGCTAAACTTCGTCCGCCATGTTGACCGCCGATTCGCTCGAGACCCTGCCGGGCATCCGCCACGGCTTCTTCAGCCGCCAAGGCGGTGTCAGCGAGGGCGCCTACAGCTCGCTCAACTGCGGCTTCGGCTCCGGCGACGAGCGGGACCGGGTAACCGCCAATCGGGCGTGTGCCATGCAGCGTCTGGGAGCGCCCGTTGAGCGTCTCGCCACGGCCTACCAGGTCCACTCCGACCGCGCCGCGGTGGTGGAGGCCCCCTGGCCGCTCGACGATCGTCCCCAGGTCGACGCCCTGGTCACGCGCACACCGGGCCTGGCGTTGGGGGTGCTCACGGCCGACTGCGTGCCGCTGCTGCTGGCCGATCAAGAGGCCCGGGTCGTGGCCGCGGTGCACGCCGGCTGGCGCGGCGCGCTCGCCGGCATTTGCGAACGGGCGATCGATGCCATGACGGAGCTGGGCGCGCGTGGCGAAAGCATTGCCGCCGCCATCGGGCCGGCGATCGAGCAACCGTCCTACGAGGTGGGCCCCGATTTTCCCGCCCCCTTCGTGGACCAGGACTCGGCCAATGTCCGTTTCTTCGCGCCAGCGCCGCGCAACGGCCACTTCCTATTCGATCTCAAGGGTTACGTGACCAAGCGTCTGGCGCTGGCCGGGATCGGCCGTATCGCCTGCCTGGCCGCCGACACCTGCGCGGACTCCCAGCGCTTTTTCTCGTACCGGCGAACCTGCCTGAACGGCGGGCGCGAATACGGCCGGCTGCTGTCCGCCATCTATCTGGAGCCTTGACCTAACATGGCCTTGCATTTTTCCCGAGAGGAGCTGGCGGCACGGCGCACCCGTGCCTGCGCGCTGATGGCCGAGGACGGCTTCGACGGCCTGCTCATGTTCCGGCAGGAATCCATGTACTACCTGACCGGCTACGACACCTTCGGCTACGTGTTCTTTCAGTGCCTGGTGCTGACCGCGGACGGGCGCATGGCGTTGCTGACCCGCGCGCCCGACCTGCGCCAGGCATGGGAGACCTCGGTCGTCGAGGATGTGCGCGTCTGGGTCGATGCGCCCGACGCCGATCCGGCGGGAGAATTGCGCGAGATTCTGCGCGAGCTGGGCCTGGCGGGCAGCCGCCTGGGCGTGGAGTACGAGGCGTACGGGCTCACGGCGCAGAGCGGCAAGCGCCTCGAGGCGGCCTTGGAGGGCGTCTGCGGTCTGGCCGACGCCTCGCTGCTGGTCAGCCGTCTGCGGCTGGTCAAGAGCGAGGCGGAGATCGCCTACGTGCGCCGCGCCGCCGCGCTGGCCGACGATGCCTACGACGAGGCGGTGCGGCTGACCGCGGCCGGGGCCTTTGAAGGCGACATTCTGGCGGCCATGCATGGCGCGATCTTTCGCGGCGGCGGCGACTACCCCGGCAACGAGTTCGTCATCGGCTCCGGCCCCGGCGCCCTCTTGTGCCGCTATTACACGGGCCGCCGTTCCCTGGACGCACAGGATCAGCTCACCCTCGAATGGGCCGGCAGCTACCGCCACTACCACGCGGCCATGATGCGGACCTTCGTGATTGGCGAGCCGCCGTCGCGCCAGCGCGAAATGTACGCCGTCGCCCGCGAGGCCCTGCTGGCGGTCGAGGCAGCGCTGGTGCCCGGGCACCCCGTGGGCGCGGCCTTCGATGCCCACGCCGACGTGCTCGACCGGGCGGGCCATGGGGCGCACCGCCTGAACGCCTGCGGCTACTCGCTGGGCACCACCTATTCGCCAAACTGGATGGACTGGCCCATGCTCTATCACGGCAATCCGGTGGAGGTGGTGCCGGGCATGGTGTTCTTCTGCCACATGATCATCTTCGACAGCGAAGCGGGCTTGGCCATGTCACACGGCCGCACCAGCCTGATCGGTGACGCCGGGGCCGAGCCCCTGTCGCGCGCGTCCCTCGATCTGGTGGTCGCGTGACCCCCTGGGCGGCGGCTGGATCATGCCCTATATGGCCCTGTTGGTGTTCTTCCTGCTGATGGTGATGCTCGTCAGTTGCTTCCTGTGATGAGGACCCGCAGATCGGCGCCGCGCGACGCGCTCGCGGAAGGCCGTTTACAGGGCCCTGGCGCGTTGTTACATTCCGCCCCGCCGCGGGCGCGGGGGGATTGTCTTGGCCCGTTCGGCGGCACGCGTCGGGTTCGTGTCAGGCCGGGGAAACTGCCATGAAAATCCTGACAGGCAACAGCAATCGGCCGCTGGCCGAAGCGATCTCCGCTTACCTCAATTTACCGCTGACCAAGGCCAGTGTGCGCCGTTTTTCCGACATGGAGATCTTCGTCGAGATCCAGGAAAACGTCCGCGGCGAGGACGTTTTCGTGATCCAGTCCACATCCTATCCGGCGAACGACAACCTGATGGAGCTGCTGGTCGCCCTGGACGCCTTGAAGCGCGGCTCGGCGCGCCGCACCACGGCCGTCATCCCCTACTACGGTTACGCCCGCCAGGACCGCAAGTCCGGCCCGCGCACGCCGATCTCGGCCAAGCTGGTGGCCAATCTGATCACCTCGGCGGGGGCCGACCGGGTCCTCACCCTCGACCTGCACGCCGGGCAGATCCAGGGCTTCTTCGACGTACCGACGGACAATTTGTTCGCCGCACCTGTGTTCATCAACGACATGGTGGAGCGGTTCAACAATCAGAAACTGACCGTCGTCTCGCCCGACGTGGGCGGCGTCATCCGCGCCCGCGCGATTGCCAAGCGGCTCACTGCGAACCTGGCGATCATCGACAAGCGGCGCGAGCGGGCCGGCGTGTCCGAGGTCATGCACATCATCGGCGATGTCAAGGACGCCCGCTGCATCCTGATTGACGACATCGTCGATTCGGCAGGCACCTTGTGCAACGCGGCGGTCGCCCTTGCGGAGGCGGGTGCGACGGCGATCAGCGCCTACGTAACCCACGGCGTGCTGTCCGGCGGCGCCGTCGCGCGCGTGACCTCCTCGCCGATCGACGAGCTGGTCATGACCGACAGCATTCAAGCGACAGAGGCGGTCCGCGTTGCCCACAACATCCGCCAGCTGACGATTTCGCCGTTGCTCGGCGAGGCCATGCGGCGTATCAGCGACGAGAAATCGGTATCGAGCCTGTTCGATTGACCACCTGA
>JAZFZX010000145.1:0-6941 GCA_036444135.1 Kiloniellales bacterium
GCCCGCAGCTTTACCTCTGCGGCGTACCAAAGCAGTTCGGCATCCTTCGTGAATCACCAGGCGCGCGCTGGTGCGCATGACCGTGTTTCCGGTGCCCAACTACCCCCGGCAGGCGCCTAGCGCGTCCTGAGACGGCTGAGGGCCATACAGAACCGAATTTCGCGTCAGATGCTACCTGAAACGCTACCTAGAAAGGAAAACGGCCCAGCCGATATTGGCTAAGCCGTTGTTTAAGTTGGTGAGCCCGGCAGGGATCGAACCTGCGACAACCTGATTAAAAGTCAGGTGCTCTACCGACTGAGCTACGGGCCCCCGCGTCCTATCCCACATGAGCATGCCGCACCGCGAACGGGCCGGCGGCGGCGACCTTAGTGCCGCGACCGGCGCCGGTCAACCGCGCGCCAGTGGCGGATGATCGCCCGTGGTAACCGCGCAAGCCACGGCGCCAGCGCTCCAAAATTTGCCGGCGGGTCGTAGCGTTCCAGGTTGCCAAGCAGCAGCCGGCAATCCGCGCATTCCCGTCACGGCTCGCTTGGCGGCGGATCGAAGCGGTCCCGCCAGGCCCGCCAGCGCATGTCTTCACCCCCGGTCCAGCGCAGTTGCCGCAGCGCCACTCGCGCCGCGAGCCTTTCCAAAGGCGTCTGGAGCGCATCGAAATCTTCGGGCGACGCGCCTGCGTCGAAGGCCGCCACGACGCGCGCCTTCGCAGCCCGGTACCCGCTCTCCCCCCAGGCTTCCAGGAGATCCTGGAACGTCTGGAAGCACGCAGCGTCGAATGGCCGGTCGTCGCCGGCCAGGTCGAACAGAGGATGGGGCGGATAGAGCTGCAGGCAGGGCAGATATCCCGCCGGCACCGGCAGGCCTTCATCGTGGGTGTGGCCATCGCCAAGCCGGTCGATGAAGAGGTGCGTGTGCGGCCCCAAGGGCGTGCGGTCATGCGGAATCGGCTGCGTCACCTCGATGCGGCCCAGCCGGGATACCACCACCCGGTGCGGGCCCGTCTCGAGCAGCGCGGTCATGACCTCGCCCGGCCATTCGGCGGACGGATGCCCAAGGTGCCGGCGCAGCAAGTCGATCAGCGCCGGCTCACCCGTGCGGATACAGAAGTCGACCTGCGGCGCGCCCACCCCCAGGTCGAACAGGATTGCGCCGCGATCATCGGGTCGGACGGCATCGCGATCTGGCCCCAGCTCCGACAGCGCACAGCCCCCGCTCATGCGGGCCGTGGCCTCGGGCAGGCAGAAGACCACGCCCTGCAGCCAGCGCTCGGGGCGGCGGCTCGGTGTCTCGTAGGCGACCGGAACCGCGTCGCCGCGCCAGGCGAGCCGGATGGCGCCGCGCACCGTCGTGACGATGAGCGATTCGGTGTCCTCGGTAAGCAGCGGCTCGTCCGCCGCGCGCATGAACTCGGCCACCGCCGCGGGTACGCCGATGCTGAAGCTGCTGGCCGCGTCTTGCAGCGACCGGCGCAGAACCGCCTCGGCGGAGAGGTCCGCGATCATCATTGCCGTTCGTGGCACGAGAGGATTTGCCTCCTGCGCCCGGATCTGCCCTGGAGGTTGCCTCGCCCAGTCACGCGCCCGGCGTGTGGACGACGACCCTGATGGGCGTCGGCGCGCCGTCGTTGCAGGGATTGTTGACCTGGGGACAATTCGAGATCACGGCGAGAACCCGCATCTCCGCCCGCAGATCGACGTAATCACCGGCCTTCGACTGGCCCTCGACGAAGACGGTCTCGGCCAAGCGGCCATCGGCGTAGACAGGCACGGCGCAGAAAAAATTCACGTTGGGAACGATGTCACGCCAGCCGAGGCCGTGGCCCTGCAGCGTTTCGAGGAAGTTCTCGCGGCAGCCCCGAACCCCCTCGACGCCGTACAGCATCTTGTTGCTCGGCGCCGAACAGCACCCGCCGATCGTGTCGTGCCCGCCGCAGGTGTCTTCGACCACGGTCATCAGGGGCCTGGCGTGGTCGGAGAAGAGCACCGTCCCCCTGCGAATGCCTATGGTCCGCGCGGCCTTGATCGTGTTCGGCGCGTTGTAGCGCTCCTCCGTGTTGTCCGCGTTGTAGCAGAGGAAATCGACGCCCTGGCGCCCGGCCAAATCGACGATCCGCAGGTGAGAGCCGGCCTCCACGGTCCCGCTCCAAGGGTCACCGGCCGCCACCATATCATTGCGAACGACCGCCTCGAGGTCAGACATTCCGTCGTTCATCCGACAGGCCCCTCTACCGGGACAGGCTCCGGTCCCGGCCGCGGTTCAAACGGCCAACGTTCCTCACCCGCCGTCGGCCACGCGCGCGGCGATCCGCTCGGCCACGGCGGCGCTGACAAAGGAGCTGACGTCGCCGCCCAGACGCGCGATCTCCTTGACCAGCTGGGAGGAGATGAACTGGTGGTGCTCGGATGCAGTCAGGAACACCGTCTCGACGTCCGGGTTCAGCCGCGCGTTCATGGAGGCCATCTGAAATTCGTACTCGAAGTCGGAGACGGCCCGCAGCCCGCGGACGATCAGCGTCGCGCCCACCTCCTCGGCGATGTGCACGAGCAGGTTTCCGAAAGAGCGGACCTCCACCTCGGCCTCGTTGTTGTTCATGGCCGCCGCCTCGCGCGCCATCTCGACCCGCTCCTCGATGGAGAACAACGGGCTCTTGCCCGGATTGACGGCCACCGCGATCACCAGACGGTCCACCACCCGCGTCGCACGATGAATGATATCCATGTGCCCCAGGGTGATGGGATCGAAGGTGCCCGGATAAACGCCCACAAGTGGCTTGTGCGTCATTCGGGTGCCTCCCCCGGCGTGTCCTCGCCCGGTCCATCTTCGCCGGAGTCCGCGTCCGGCCCGTTCTCGCCAGGTGGATCTTCCTCAGGTCCCTCACCGACCGACCTGTCTTCCTCCGGCCTGTCTTCCCCCGGCTCTTCCTCGTCGGCGTCGACGTCGGCCAGATGGGCGACGGAAACCACCCGCTCGTCCTCGCCCACCCGGAATACCTTGACGCCGCGCGTGGTCCGGCCGGCGATGCGAATGCCGCTCACCGGGCAGCGAATCAGTTGTCCGCCGTCGGTCACCAATACCAATTCGTCACTGTCGGCCACCGGGAAGGACGCCACCACCTGCACCTCCGGCGCCTCGTCGCCGCGCGTCAGATCGACGTTGGCGAGGCCCTGGCCGCCCCGCCCCGTCACCCGGTACTCGTAAGCGGAGCTGCGTTTGCCAAGGCCGTCGTCGGCGATCGACAAAATGAACTGCTCGCCCAGCTCCAGTTCGCCGACCCGCGCGTCGGTGAGCTCGACGCCCACCTCCGCCGGACTGCACGGCTCACAGCCTTGCTCGCCGACCTCGGCCCGGCGCCGGGCGCTCGCCACCTTCAGATAGCCGTCGCGTTCCTCCACCGAGACCTGGATGTGCCCCAGGATCGACATGGAGATGACGTGGTCGTCCTTGGCCAGCCTGATGCCGCGGACGCCGACGGAGTTGCGCCCGGAGAAGACGCGCACGTTGGGCACCCGGAAACGGATGCATTTGCCCTTGGCGGTGGT
The DNA here is from genome assembly GCA_036444135.1 of Kiloniellales bacterium. GTDB lineage: Bacteria > Pseudomonadota > Alphaproteobacteria > Kiloniellales > JAKSDN01 > JAZFZX01. Next base: position 3,540 of record JAZFZX010000145.1, read on the forward strand.
CAGGAACACGTCGTCGTCTTCGGTGCACGGCTGCACGTTGATCAGGCGCGAGTCCTTGGCTTCCAGCTTCATGGCGATCTTGCCGTTGGCCATGACCCGCGTGAAGTCGGACAGGCGGTTGCGGCGCACGGTGCCGGTCGAGGTCGCGAACATGACGTCCGTGTCGCCCCAGGTGTCCTCGTCCTCCGGCATGGGCATGGCCGTCGTGATGGTCTCGGCCGGCTGCAGCGGCAGCAGATTGACCAGCGCCTTGCCGCGGGCTTGCGGGGTGCCCTGAGGTAACTGATAGACCTTCAGCTTGTAGGCGATGCCCCGGGACGAGAAGAACAGCACCGGGGTATGGGTATTGCAGACAAAGACCTGGCTGACGAAATCCTCGTCGCGGGTCGACATGCCGGCGCGCCCCTTGCCGCCGCGCCGTTGGGCGCGGTAGGTCGAGAGCGGCACCCGCTTGATGTAGCCGCTGTGCGAGATGGTCACCACCATGTCCTCGCGCGGGATCAGGTCTTCCAGGTCCTGTTCGAACTCCGCTTCCTCAATCCCGGTGCGGCGGGGGTCGCCAAAGCGTTCCTTCATCTGCACCAGTTCATCCCGCAAGATGGCGAACAGCCGGGTCCGGGAATCCAGGATCTCCAGGTAATCGGCGATCTGCACGGCGAGGCCTTTGAGCTCCTCGCCGATCTTGTCGCGCTCCAGCCCGGTCAGCCGCTGCAGACGCAAATCCAGAATGGCCTTGGCCTGGATTTCCGAGAGGCGATAGGCGCCGTCCTCGTCCAGACCATGCCCCGGCTCGTCGATCAGTTCGATGAGCGGCGCCACGTCGCTCGCCGGCCAGGGCCGGTCCATCAGCTGCTGGCGCGCGACCTGCGGGTCCGGCGCCGCCCGGACCAGGCTGACCACGTCGTCGATGTTGGCCACCGCGATGGCGAGGCCGGCCAGCACATGCGCGCGCGCGCGCGCCTTGCCCAGCTCGTAGGCGGTGCGGCGGGTGATCACCTCTTCGCGGAAATCGACGAAGGCCGCGATGACCCGCTTGAGGTCCAACAGCTCCGGCCGGCCGCCGTTGAGCGCCAGCATGTTTACGCCGAAGGTCGATTGCAGCGGGGTAAAGCGGTAGAGCTGGTTGAGGATGACCTCGCCCATGGCGTCGCGGCGCAGGTCGACGACCACGCGCAGGCCCTGGCGGTCGCTTTCGTCGCGCAGGTCCGTTACCCCCTCGATGATCTTGTCGCGGACCACTTCGGCGATGCGCTCGATCATGCGCGCCTTGTTGACCTGATAGGGCACCTCGGTAATGACGATCGACTGCCGGTCCTTGGGTCCCTCCTCGATCGTTGCCCGGCCGCGCATGACGACGGAGCCGCGCCCCGTGTGGTAGGCCTCGCGGATGCCACCCCTGCCGAGGATCAGCGCGCCGGTGGGAAAATCCGGTCCCTGCACGTAGGCCATCAGCCCGTCGATTGAGATGGCCGGATCGTCGATGTAGGCGCAGCAGGCATCGATCACCTCGCCCAGATTGTGGGGCGGAATATTGGTCGCCATGCCGACCGCGATGCCGCCGGCACCGTTGACGAGAAGATTGGGAATCGCCGCCGGCAGGATCGTCGGCTCGCGCGCGGTCTCGTCGTAGTTCGTCCGGAATTCGACCGTGTCGCGCTCGATGTCCTCCAACAGCGCTTCGCTGGCCGCCCGCGTTAGCCGCGCCTCGGTGTAGCGCATGGCCGCCGGCCGGTCGCCGTCCATCGAGCCGAAGTTGCCCTGCCCGTCGACCAGCCTGAGGCGCATGGAAAAATCCTGCGCCATGCGCACCATGGCGTCGTAGATCGCCGAGTCGCCGTGTGGGTGATATTTGCCCATCACGTCGCCGACGATTCGCGCCGCCTTGCGATAGCCCCGGTTCCAGTCGTAGCCCCCCTCTTTCATGGCGTAGAGGATGCGGCGGTGGACCGGCTTGAGGCCGTCGCGTACGTCGGGCAGCGCCCGCGCCACGATCACGCTCATGGCGTAATCGAGGTAGGAGCGCTTCATCTCCTCCTCGATGGCCACGGGCGTGATATCGAAGGCGCTAGGTGGGGTCGGTGCTTCGTTCAAGCTGCCATCCTGACGTGGTCCGGCCGCCGGTCTTTCCGGTAACCGATTGAGTTAGGTCTTTCAATCACTTACGTGGCGTTCGCGTTGGCCCGGGCGGGGCGGCGAATCGGTCGGGAATCACACCCGCAACCTAGCCGGTATGGCACCTGCGAACAAGGTCCGGAGCCGCCGCCGGGTGGCCTGCAAAGCCGAGCTGCCTAGCCGCCAAATCCGAATAAATCTCCGGGTCTCGCCTTTGCCCTTCTCCCCTTGGAGAAATTTTCCTATATAGAACGCTCGCGAACCTCGGGGAACGAGCTAGGTCGACTTCATGGAGCGAAGACTCGCCGCGATTCTGGCCGCCGACGTGGTCGGCTACAGCCGCCTCATGGGCGAGGACGAGGTGGGGACGCTGACCGCGCTGAAGGCGCATCGCGAAGAGCTGATCGGGCCCAGAATCACGGCGCGCCGGGGGCGCATCGTGAAGCTCATCGGCGACGGCATCTTGGCGGAATTCCCGAGCGCCGTCGAAGCCGTCGAGTGCGCCGTGGAAATCCAGGAGGCGATGGCCGAGCGCAATGCCGATCTGCCGGGCGAGCGCCAACTGGCATTCCGCATCGGCATCAACCTGGGTGATGTGGTGGTCGAGGGCGACGACATCTACGGTGACGGCGTCAACATCGCGGCGCGCCTGGAGGGCATCGCCATTCCCGGCGGCATCTGCATCGCCCGCAACGTCTTCAACCAGGTCAAAGGAAAGGTCGATCTCGAATTCGATGATCTGGGCGCGCAGCAAGTCAAGAACATCGCCGAGCCCGTGCACGTGTTCCAGGTTCACGGGCTGGGATTTGCGGCGCCGCAGATTGAAGCACCGCCCACAGGGGCCAATGATCTACGCGACAAGCCGTCGATCGCGGTCCTGCCGTTCACCAACATGGGCGGCGATCCCGACCAGGAATACTTCGCCGACGGGATTACCGAGGACATCATCACCGAATTAGCGCGCTTCCAGAGCCTGCTGGTGATCGCCCGAAACTCGGCCTTCACTTACAAAGGCAAAGCGGTCCGGGTGCAGGACGTGGGCCGGGACCTCGGGGTTAATTACGTGGTCGAGGGCAGCATCCGGAAGGCCGGTAACCGGGTTCGCTTGACCGTCCAGCTGGTCGAGGCCGCGACCGGCAACCACGTCTGGGCCGAGCGCTACGACCGCGATCTGACCGACATTTTCGAGCTCCAGGACGAGCTCACGCGAACCATCGTCGCGACGCTTCCGCGGCGCCTCGAAAGCGCCGATGCCGAGCGCATCCGCCGCAAGCCGCCCAGCAACATGGG
>JAZFZX010000146.1:0-3816 GCA_036444135.1 Kiloniellales bacterium
GGATCGGTCCTCCGGGTTCGTTGCGGCGCTCGCCCGATGCGTAGGCATCGCGCTTCGCACCGCGTCTGCCCGGAAAACCGATCCGCTCCCATCAAACCGAATCAATCTGGTCGGAAAGTGCTCTAGCCGCACCGCCAGAGCACCGGGAACCAGTCCTCGCGCATGCGCGCACCGCTTTCCAGGCCCATGTCCCCATAAGGCGGAGAGGTCTCGCCCGGCCGCGCCAGGTAGCGCACGTCATCGCCCAGCCAGCGGGTCGAAAAGGCGCGCCGGCGGCCCTCGACCGGGGCATCGGTCGAGCCATGCAGCGTGCGGAAGTCGAACAGGACGGCATCGCCCGGCGCCAGCGCCCAGCAGCGGATGTCGAATTCGTCCGGGTGCCCGTCAATGTCCGGGATCGGCACCAGGTCCGCGTCCTCAACATTGAAGTAGGTGCCGTCGAGAAACACCCGCGGATAGAACAGCTTGCCCCAGCGGTGCGAGCCCGCCGCGAAGCGCACCGCGGTCTCCTCGGGCACGTGGTCCAGGGATACGTACATGCTCACCGTCTGAAAGCCGTCGACGCAGTAATAGGGCAGGTCCTGATGCCAGGGCGTGGCCGTTCGGGTTCCCGGCTCTTTTACGAAAACGTGATCGTGGAAGAACTGGACGCTGTTCGCGCCCATGAAGCGGCCGGCCATGGAGGCGGCGCAGGAGGTGAGCACGTAGTCGCGATACTCGGGGATCAGCAGCCAGTTGCAATAGCTGTCGAAGAACCGTCCCGGCGCGCCCTCCTCGGTGCTCTCGCAGGGAAATGCATAGGATTCCGGGTCGGCCAGATTGCGCTCCAGGCCCCGGCGCAGCGGCTCCACCCAGTCGGCGAAGGCACCGCGCAGGACCACCACGCCGTCGCGCTGAAAGGTCTCGATATCGCTTTCGGAGGCCTCGTAGTCCGGAACCGGCGGCCGGTCCCGAAGGTCCAGTCCCTCCGGCACCTGCCAGGCGACGGTCCACTCGTTCAACCCTTCGAGGGTGCCCTGGTCGCTCGTCATAATCGGGGCTTGTCCGCTCGGCGGTCGCGACGCCTCAGCCGCCGGTCACGCTCATGTGCCGCGGTACGGACGGCCCGCGGTGGCGGCGGTCGATGAGGAAATCGTGGCCCTTGGGTTTGCGCGTGATCGCCTCGTGGATGGCCGCCGTCAGCAGGTCGTCGTCGTCGCTCATCCTGATCGGTGCACGCAGATCCGCCGCGTCCTCCTGGCCCAGGCACATATAAAGCGTTCCAGTGCAGGTCAGGCGCACCCGATTGCAGCTCTCGCAGAAATTATGGGTGAGCGGCGTGATGAAGCCGATCCGCCCGCCGGTATCCCGGCACCGGAAATAACGCGCCGGACCGCCGGTTCGGTGGTCGATCTCGTCCAGCGTCCAGCTCTGGGCCAACTGGGCGCGCACCATGGATAGCGGCAGGTACTGCTCCAGGCGGATCTCGCCGCCGATCTCGCCCATCGGCATGACCTCGATGAAGGTCAGGTCGAAACCCTCGTCGCCGCACCAGGCGATCAATCGGTCGAACTCGTCGTCGTTGACGCCTCTGAGGGCCACGCAGTTGATCTTGATGGCGAGGCCCGCGTCCTTGGCTGCTTCCAGACCGGCCATGACCCGGTCGAACTTGCCCCAGCGGGTGATGGCCGCGAACTTGTGCGGGTCCAGCGTATCGAGCGACACGTTGATCCGCCGCACCCCGATCTCGGCCAGTTCCGCCGCGTACTTGGTGAGCTGGCTGCCGTTCGTGGTGACCGTCAGCTCGTCGATATCGCCGGTGCGAAGATGGCGCGATAGCGCCCGGAACAGGTGCATGATGTCGCGCCGGACCAAGGGTTCGCCGCCAGTCATGCGCAGCTTGCGGACGCCGAGGCGCACGAAGGCGCTGCACAGGCGGTCGAGCTCTTCCAGGCTGAGGATCTCGGCCTTGGGCAAAAAGGTCATGTCTTCCGACATGCAGTAGGCGCAGCGGAAGTCGCAGCGGTCCGTTACGGAGACCCGCAGATAAGTAATCGCCCGGTCGAAGGGATCGATCAGGTGGGGCATAACGCCTCTTTCCCGATGGCGCTGCCTGCGCCTTCTGTTTTCCTGGCACCTAATATAAGCGGCACCGCCGCCGCTGTCGCCCCCAACTTTGCTGGGTGTTTATCGCGCTCCACGGGCCATGCTATCCGGTCTCATCGGATTTACGTTGATGTATCGCTAGGACCTGCGTCTCGGCACAGGATCAGCGCCGGGCGCCCGGCCGTCGTGATAGAGTGCGGCCGTCGGTCGAAAACGAACATGCGAGGGGACCAGCCGACGTGGATGTAGAGGTTTGGCTCGACGATCTTGCCCTCGGGCAATACGCCGATACGTTTCGCGAAAACGACATCGACGGCGAAACGCTGTGCGATCTGACCGCAGAGGACCTCAAGGAGCTCGGGGTGAGTTCCCTTGGCCATCGCAAGAAGCTGCTGGCCGCCATCGCTGAGCTCTCGCCGCCGCAGCCCGAAACCACGGACGGGGAAGCGGCCGTCACCCCGCAGCCGGGCGAACGCCGGCAGGTCACTGTCCTGTTCGCCGATCTGACGGGTTTCACGAAGCTGTCGAACGAGCTCGGCGCGGAGGAGACCCATGGTCTGCTGAACCGCTATTTCGAGGCCGTGGACGGGATCGTCGAAGGCTATGGCGGCAACGTCGACAAGCACATCGGCGACAACGTAATGGCGGTCTTCGGCGCACCGGTGGCGCACGGCAACGACCCGGAACGCGCGGTCCGCGCGGCGGACGACATTCACCAGGCCATGCAGACGGTCGGCCGCGACGTGGGCCGCGAGTTGCAGGCGCACATCGGCATCGCCAGCGGTCAGGTGGTGGCGAGCGGCACCGGCAGCGCTGCGCACCGCGAGTACACGGTGACCGGCGAGACCGTCAACCTGGCCTCGCGCCTCCAGGACAAGGCCAAGGCCGGCGAGACCCTGATCTCGGATACGGTCTGCCGGGCCGTCTCGGGCCTGGCCGATTGCGCCGACCTGGGCGAGATCGAGGTCAAGGGCTTCGCGGCGCCGGTCCGCGTGTGGCGGACCGATGGATTACGCCGGGGCGCATCGAGCGAGCATATGAGCCTGTTTGTCGGACGCCGGCCCGAGCTCCGTCAATTCACGGCCATAACCGAAGAATGCCTGGAGACGGGCGCAGGACAATCGATGCTGGTGCGGGGCGAGGCGGGAATCGGCAAGACGCGGCTCTTGGAGGAGTTTGCGGCGGCCGCCGTGGACAGAGGTTTTGCCATCCACAAGGGGCTGTTCCTCGACTTCGGCGTCGGCAAAGGCCAGGACGCTATCCGTACGATCGTGCGCAGCCTGCTCAGTGTTCCTCGCGACAGCGGTAAAGCAACGCGGCAAGGAGCGGCTGAGGCAGCGCTCGCCGAGCGCCGATTGGCGACGGACCAGCGTGTCTTTCTCAACGATCTGCTCGACCTGCCACAGCCCATCGAAGATCGGGCGATGTACGATGCCATGGACAACGCCACGCGCAATACCGGAAAGCGCGATGTTGTTGCCGGACTCATCAGGGCGGTGAGTGTCCGCGCGCCCATCCTGATCATCGCCGAGGATGCCCACTGGGCCGACCCGCTGATGCTCACACATCTGGCTTCGATGACCGCGACGGTGGCCGATTGTCCGGCCGTGCTGGTGATGACCTCGCGCATCGAAGGTGACCCGCTCGACCAGGCTTGGCGCAGCTCGACCCATGGCAGTCCCTTGATGACAATCGATCTCGGCCCCCTCCGCGAGGCGGACGCGATCGTCA
>JAZFZX010000147.1:0-5825 GCA_036444135.1 Kiloniellales bacterium
GAGATCCTGCTGGGCCAGAGCCAGGGCCCGCGCATGGGCTCGTTCTTTGCGCTCTACGGCCTGGCGGAGTCCATCCGCCTGATCGAGCGCGCGCTGGCCGGCGAGGACTTGAACGCGGCTACTTGAACTCGACCTCGATGAAGGCGTATTCGCCCTCGCCGTCGTTGATCACGTCGTGCTCGACACCTTCATTGCGGAAATAGGGTTGACCGGCCTTCAGCTCGGCGAACGCCGCCTCGCCGCCCTCGGTGATCAGCTTGAGCCGCCCGTCCATAATGGGAATGACCACGTAGTCGTATTCGTGGCGGTGCCAGCCGGTGGCGGCTCCCGGGGCGAAGCGCCATTCGGTGACGCGGGTCCGCTCGTTGTCGATGAAGACGGTGGATTTCGCGGGTTCGCTCATCGCTTGCCTTTCTCCTTGGCGGTCCGTCGGACGCCCCGGCTCGATCCCGGCGTGGAGCCCCTTCTTTTGGCCGTCGGGACCAGAGCCGTCAACCGCCGTGCGACCAGTCCCAATAGAGTTCGCGGGCACGCGCGTAGACCGGTCCCGGCTGCAGGTCTCGGTCGTCGATACGCGTAACCGGCAGAACCTTGCCCAGGTTTCCGGTCGAGAAGATCTCGTCGGCGCCGAGCAGATCCTGGTAGCTGATGGTGCGCTCGTAGACCTCGACACCGGCGCGCCGGAGCAGGCTTGCGATGCGCTGCTTGGTAATTCCGTTCAGGAAGGTGCCGTTGGGCATCGGCGTGTGGGCGGCGCCGTCCTTGGCGAACCAGATGTTGGCGGTGCACAGCTCCGCGACGTTGCCATTGGAGTCCAGAATTACCGCGTTTTCGAAGCCCTGTTCCTGGGCCTCGCGCATGGCGCGCACCGAGTTGGGGTAGAGGCAGGCGGCCTTGGCGAGCGTGGGCGCCGTATCGGGTGTCGGCCGCCGGAAGCGCGACAGGCAGATACCGAACCCGGTGGGCTCCGGCATCGGCGCCTCGAAAAGGGTGCAGCAAAAGCGCGTCGAATGCGGGTCCGGAACGATGAAGCCGTCCTCGGCCCACAGCATCGGCCGGATATAGAGTGCGGCGTCGTTTGCGAAGCGGGCCAACCCGTCGAGCGCGATCTCCTCCACCTCGCCCGCGCTGACCGGCGGCACCAGCCCCATCTCGCGGGCCGATGCGATCAAGCGCTGGCAATGGAGGTCCAGGTCCGGAGTGACGCCTTCGAACGCCCGGGCGCCATCGAACACGATCGACGACATCCACGACGCATGGGTCATGGGCCCCAGCAGCGGCGGGTTGCCCGTCAGCCACCGGCCCTCGACATAGTGAAGCGCCGTCCGATTTGCGGCGCCTTGGCGTTCGTGCATTGGATTCCTCTCGAAGCCGTGCCCGCGGTCTCCGCACGCACGCATATCGCTATCCTGCGAGCAGCATAGCGGCTCGCGAGGTTCCAGCAAAGCGGAGCGCGACCTCGGCCTATTTACCGGGGCCTATTGACTGGGGCCTATTGACTGGCCCAGAGCACCCGCGAGATCCAGGCAACCTGATCGGCGTCCAGCGCGCGGTCCGCCGCCCCGCCCGTGAGCGGCGCGAGCTGAACCTTGCGCACGCCCTTGTGGACCAACCGGCCGGCCAAGACCTTGCCGTCCCGCAGCTTGAGGATGACCCGATCCCCGCGGCGGATGTTGGCCCGCGGCGACAGGATGATAACATCACCTTCGCGGTATACGGGGGCCAGGCGATTGTTGCCGACCTCCAGGGCATAGGCGTCGGGATCGGTCAGTTGCGGAAACAGCATGGCGTCCCAGCCTTCGCCGGTGGGCTGCCGGTCGGCGTCGAGCAGGCCGTCTTGATCGGCCTGATCGAGACTCATGTACGGGAGCTTGTGGCTCAAGCCCGCGGTTTGGACATCGCCGATCAGGACCACGAAGTCGCCCAGAGTCGCCCCGGTGGCGGCCAGGATCTTGGCCACGGTTTCGGTGCTGGGCCAGCGCTGTTTGCCCTCTCGGGTGATCCGCTTGCTCTTGTTGAAGGTGGTCGGATCGAGCCCGGCCCGCCGCGCCAGGCCGGACGGCGACATGCCGTGCTTGGCCGCCAAGCGGTCGATCGCCCGCCAAACATCAGAGTGCGTCAGCATGGGAACATTGTCCCGTTCACGCCGCACCCGTATTCGGCACTGGCCGCACATCACACGGGCCGGCGGCTTGCTTACGTTGTCTAGAATAGCAGGTGGCGGGTCCGCTGGGTACACCTTGCGCGGGTAACTTTCCCGCGACCTGTTCACCACTGGGGGAGTCGGTTAGGCTCGGCGCCATGTCCAAGTCCGCCGTCCGAAACTGCCGCCGCTGTGTCGGGAAACACGACTGCGCGATGCCATCGCCCGAAACGCGGCTGCGAGTCTCGGCGGGTTGGAGTCCGGCGGCATGATGGCCTATCGGCTCGCACGTCCCGTCCTCCGGCTGCTCGATCCGGAGCGCGCCCACCGCCTCACCCTCTGGGGCCTGGCCCATGGCATGGCACCCTCGCAGAGGGCGGCCGACGATCCGGTGCTGGCGATCCGGCTTTGGGACCGTGACTTCGCCAATCCATTGGGGTTGGCGGCCGGCTTCGACAAGAACGCCCTTGTGCCGGGACCGCTGCTCGACCTGGGCTTCGGCTTCGTCGAGGTGGGCACCGTCACGCCCCGCGGACAGACCGGCAATCGCCGGCCGCGCGTCTTCCGCCTGGCCGAGGACGGCGCGGTCATCAACCGCCTGGGCTTCAACAACGAGGGGGCGGAGGCGGTGGCCGGGCGCCTGGCGCGGTGGCGTCAGGCCGGCGCGGGAATCCTCGGGGTCAACGTCGGCAAGAACCGGGCCAGCGAGGACGCAGCGGCCGATTACGCGGCCGCCGCCCGCGCCCTGGGGGCCTATGCGGACTATCTGGTGATCAACGTCTCCTCGCCGAACACGCCGGGACTGCGGGCCTTGCAGGGCCGCGCTGAATTGCTGCGCCTCATCGAACGGGTCAGATCCGGTTTGGCCGGACGGGCGCTTCCCCTGGTGCTGAAGATCGCGCCCGACCTGGGCGAAGAGGATCTGGCGGACATCGCCGCCGTGGCCCTGGAGCAGCAGCTCGACGGTTTGATTGCGACCAACACGACCGTTGCCCGCCCGCCCGGTCTGGGCGGCCGGCATCGCGACGAGGCGGGCGGCCTCAGCGGACGCCCGCTGTTCGTCCCCTCGACGCAGGTGCTGGGCCGCGTCTACCGCCTGACCAAGGGCCGGTTGCCCTTGATCGGCGTTGGAGGTCTCGCCAGCGGCGCCGACGCCTACGCCAAGATTCGTGCCGGCGCCTCCCTGGTTCAGCTCTACACCGCGTTGGTCTACGAGGGCCCCGGTTTGGTACAGCGCATCAAGGCCGAACTGGCCACGCTGTTGCGCCGGGACGGGTTCGGAAGCGTGGCGCAGGCCGTCGGCGCCGAGTTTCGATAGGGGGAAACGAAGCGCCGGAACAAAAGATGCCGGATTCGCGCCCTGGCGCTTTCAACCAGAAGCGACCTGTGGCAGAAGAGCGGCCATGTCTTGCCTCGCGAGCGAACGGGAAAGCGGTTCCGGCCGGCTGTACGGCGGATTGGCGGCGCTGGCCGATCGTTACGACGGCTATATCCTGGACCTCTGGGGTGTGCTGCACGACGGCATCCAGGCCTTTCCCTGGGCGCTCGATTGCCTGGCTCAGCTGCGTGCCCGGGCAAAGCGTGTGCTCATCCTGTCCAATGCGCCGCGGCGGACGGACGCCATCGCGGCGCGCTGCGCGGAATTGGGCATCGTCGCGGAACACTACGACGCCCTCATGTCGTCCGGCGAGGACGCCTGGCGGCACCTGAAAGGGCGGCCGGATGCCTGGTATCAGGCCTTGGGCGAGCGTTGCTACCACTTGGGTCCGGAGCGCGACCTGGGGATGCGGGTGGGCCTGGCCTACGCCTTCGTCGATCGTCTCGAGGACGCTGATTTCATCCTCAACACCGGCGCCTTGAGCGCCGAGGACACCGCCGATGCCTACACGCCGCTCCTCCAGGAGGCGTTGCGCCGGCAGCTTCCGATGGTTTGCGCCAACCCCGATCTGGTGGTCTATCGCGGCGCGCGCATGGAGATCTGCGCCGGGACGATCGCCGCGCGCTACGAGCAACTGGGCGGCGAGGTGCGCTATCACGGCAAGCCGCATTCGGATATCTATCACACCTGTCTCGGCCTGTTCGGCGGCATGGCGCCCGAGCGCATCCTGGCGGTCGGCGACTCCCTGCGGACCGATGTGGTCGGCGCGCACGCGGTGGGGTTGGACGCGCTGTTCATCGCCTCCGGCATCCACAAAGACGAGCTGGTCGGCGAATCCGGCGATGTCGTCGACCTGGAAAAGCTGGACGCCCTCTATGAAAAAAGAGGCGCACGGCCGCGCGGTGCACTGTTGAAGTTCAGCTGGTAGGGCGGGGGCCTGCGCCAACGGCTCGGCGGCTGGCACCCAGGGCGGGCATGGGCAAAACGATCTCGCGTACCTGGAACTGGCGGTTCGACAACCCGCGCGAGCGGATCTGGCCGCTGCTGGCCGACACGGCCCGCTTCAACGAGGCCGCACGCCTGCCGCTCCACGACATCGAGGAAACGCCCCGAGCGGACGGCTCGGTGCTCTACATGGCGCGCACCCGCAAGGGCCCCTTCGATCTGGTCTGGGAAGAAAAGCCGGTCAATTGGGTGACCGACCATTGGTTCGAGCATTGCCGCGAATTTCGCAGTGGCCCGCTGGCCTCGCTGTGCGCCCATTTCCAGCTCACGCCCGACGGTGCGGGCTGCGCCGGGGTCTACACCATCACCGCCGCGCCGGCCAACCTGCTGGGTGCCGCCATGCTGCGCGGCGGCTTCTTCGAGCGGACGGGTCGAAACTTCACGCGCCTGGCCGAGACGGCCAATGCCTTCGCCGCCGGCGGCCGCGACACGCCGTTCGATTGTCCCGCGCCGGTGCTGCCGGCCGGCGCGGCGGAGCGGATGCGCGAGCGGGCCGCCGCCATCGAGGCCTCCGGCCACGGCCACGGCCTGGCGGAGCGCCTGACCGGCCATCTGCAATCGGCCCAGGAGGTCGATCTGACGCAGATCCGGCCCCTCAAGCTCGCCAAGCAGTGGGGCCATGCGCCGCGGGAGGTCGTCGAGCTGTGCCTGGAGGCGACCCGCGCCGGCTTGCTGGAGCTGCGCTGGGACCTGTTGTGCCCGCGTTGCCGCATCGCCAAGGCGGTGGTCGGCAGCCTCGACGAGTTGCCCACGGGCGCGCACTGTGGGACCTGCAACATAGGCTACGACCGCGACTTTTCCCGCAACGTGGAGCTGAGCTTCCGCCCGGCGCCCACGGTGCGGTCGCTCGGCATCGGCGAATACTGCCTATTCGGACCCATGAGCACGCCCCACATCCGCCTCCACGTGACGGTGGGCCCGGGCGAGGTGCGGGCGCTGGACGCCGATTTTGCCGCGGGTCCCTATCGCCTGCGCACCCTGGAGCCGGGTCCGGAGCACGAGATCGACTGGGACGGCGGCGGTTTTCCCGAAGTGATCGCCAGTGACGAGGCCATGACCGCCGGACCAGCCGCACCCCCGGGCCAGGTGCGCCTCAGGAACGACACTGGGCGCCCGCTCACCTTCGTCGTCGAAGACCGCACCTGGGTAGAGGACGCGCTGACCGCCGACCGGGCGACCAGCCTGCAGGCCTTCCGCGACCTCTTTTCCGACCAGGTCTTGCGGCCCGGCGACGAGGTGGCGGTGCGGCGCGTCGCGCTGCTGTTCACCGACCTCAAGGGCTCGACCGCGCTCTACAGG
>JAZFZX010000148.1:0-4630 GCA_036444135.1 Kiloniellales bacterium
TGATGTCCCAGCGGTAAACGATGGTCCCATAGATGACCGGAAGGACCTGCGGCAGAATCCCGAACCACAGCACCTGCAGGCGCGAGGCCCCGGTGGCCTCTATGGCTTCCACGGCCCCCTCGTCGATTTCCTCGATGGCCTCGGCAGTCAGTTTTCCCAAGAAACCGATGGAGCGCGCAGCGATCGCCCAGATGCCCGCCATCGGGCCGGGACCGAAGATGGCGACGAAGACGAACGCCCAGACCACGGTGTTGACGGAACGCGAAGCCACCAGGATCAGCCGCCCGATCGTCCAGGTCAGTGTGTTGAATGTGGTGTTGCGGGCGGCCAGGAAAGCCACGGGAAAAGCAATGGCGATGGTCGCCAGGGTGCCGAGTGTGGCGATGTGGACGGTCTCCACCAGCGCGCCCATGACCACGTCCAGGTAGGACCAATGCGGCGGATACATGCGGATCAGCAAGTCGGCGGCCTGGACGTGCGCGTCGAGCAGGTAGACCCAAGTGATGTCCAGGCTGCCGAGCGAGGCCGCGGCCACGAATAGTATCCCCAGGTACCAGGCGTAGCGGACCAGTGTCTCGCGCGGGCTGAAGCGGTGCCAGACTTCCGGATATCGCCGGCCATGCTCGTCAACAGTCATCGCAGGCGCTTCCGGATCCAGTTGGAGAAGATCTCGCCCAGGAACACCAGGCTGATGATGACGAGGAGGATCGCCAGGCTGAAGTCGTAGTCGTAGCGCGAGAAGGAGGCCGCCAGCACCTGTCCGATACCGCCGGCGCCGACGATACCGACCACCGTCGAATGGCGTAAGTTAGCGTCCAGGCGATAGATCGAGACGCCCAGGTAGCGCGGCAGGATCTGGGGCGACACGGCATAGACCAGCAGCTTGGCAAAGCTCGCCCCCGTGGCCCGGACCGCCTCCACCGGGCCGGGGTTCATGTTCTCGATGTCCTCGGCCAGCATCTTGGAGATGAAGCTGGCGCTCGCCACGATCAGGGTCAGCACGCCGGCCAGCGCCCCGAAGCCGACGATCTTCACGAAGAAGATCGCCCAGATGATTTCGTGGAAGGTGCGCGACAGCGCGATGATCAGACGGGCCAGCAGATAGACTGGCATGGGCGCCAGGTTATGCGCCGCGGCCAGGCCCAGCGGAATGGCGAGCAGCATGCCGACCAAACTGGCCGCAAAGGCGATGAGAATGCTTTCACTCATGCCGCGGAACAGCAACTCCCAGCGGCTGAAATCCGGCGGCACCATGCGCGCCAGCATGTTGCCGGCGCGGCCCATCCCCTGGCTCACCCGCGCCCAGTCCATCTCCAGCGCGCCGAACGACCAGACCAGGTAGATCAGCACCAGAAGCCAGAGACCGGCGCGTAGAATCGGGCTCTCGACGAGCTTGGGCGGCCGCCAACGGCTCGGGTACGGCGCGCTCGCGTCGCTCATCCTGCTGCCGCCCCGCCTTCGAGGCTTTCCGGCCCGTGCGGCGCCGGCGGTTCGTCGTCGATCTTGCGGATCGTGGTGCTCCAGTCCTCCTCGCCATAGATGTCGGTGAGAACCTCGGGGGTCAGTTGCTCCGGCGTGCCGGAGAACACCACCCGGCCGTCGTGCAAGCCGACGATCCGGTCCGCGTAGGTCTGGGCGAGCGCCACGTCGTGGATGTTGACCAGCGTCGGGGTCCCGCGTTCGTGGGCCAGTTCGACGATCAGTCGCATGATCTGCCGGGCCGTCTTGGGATCCAGGCTGGCCGTGGGCTCGTCGACCAGCAGCAATTCGGGGCGCTGCATGAGGGCGCGGGCGATTCCAACCCTTTGACGCTGGCCGCCGGACAGGGCATCGGCGCGCGCGTCCTGGCGGCCGTCCAGGCCCACCCGGTCGAGCAGCTCGAAGGCCGCGACCACGTCCTCGGGCGGATAATTGCGCCGGAACGCGCGCCAGAATCCGACGTAGCCCAGGCGGCCGGACAGCACGTTCTCCATCACCGTCAGGCGCTCGACCAGATTGTATTCCTGAAAGATCATGCCCATACGCCGGCGCGCCGTGCGCAACCCGTGGCGCCGCAGCGCGGTGATGTCGGTACCGTTCAGCACCACCGCCCCCGAGGTCGGCTCGACCAGTCGGTTGACGCAGCGGATGAGCGTGCTTTTGCCGGCCCCCGACGAGCCGATGATGGCAACCACCACCGGCTCGTCGACGGCCAAGCTGACACCGTCCAGCGCGCGAATGCCGCCCGGATAGACCTTGACCAGATCGGTGATTTCCAGCATGGGGCCAGTAGCGCGGCGGGCCGTCCCGCGGGGCGGCCCGCCGTCCAGGATAGTCGAGTCTATTTCTTCTTCTTCACTTTGAGGCCTTCCAGCGCGTCCTTGGTGTAGGTCACGCCGTTCTCCTGCTGGATCAAACGGATGGCTCGCCAGTGGTCCTCGAAGGAGATCGAACAAAACCTGTCGGCCTGCTTGCCGAACTCCGTCGCCAAGCCCGAGCCCGTCCAGTCGAAGCTCAGGAACGCATAGGTAATTTGGCGCTTCAGGTCGGGATGCAGGTTGTGGGCGAAGCCGTAGGAGGTTGTCGGGAACCGATCCGATTCCCAGATGACCCGCAGGTCATCCATGTTCACAATGCCCTTGTCGGCCATGCGCTCGAGCACGCTCGAGGCGATCGGCGCGGCCTCGTAGTCCTTGTTGGCCACACCCATGATGGAGTTGTCGTGCTTGCCGGAGTAGAGGACCTCGTAATCCTCGTCCGGCACGACCCCCATGTCCTTGAACAGCGCGCGGGGCGCCTGATTGCCCGAATTGGACGACGGCGTCACGTGCGCGACCTTGCGGCCCTTGAGGTCGGCCACCTGCTGGATGTCGCTATCCTTGTGGGTGATGAGCTGGAGCCGGTAACCGAACCCGCCGTCGTCCGTGCACATGAGTGCGAAGGGTATGTAACCGGCGAGGTTGACGCCGAACACCGTGGGACCCGTCGAGATTCCCGCCACGTGCAGGCGGCCCGAGCGCATGGCCTCGACCTGAGCGGCATAGGACTCGGCCCCGTACCACTTGACCTTCTTGCCCGTCTTGTCGGCCATGTAGTCCATGAACTCGGCGAACACGTTCTCGTAAACCGAGGGGTCCTCGACCGGCGTGTAGGAGAAGATCAAAACGTCCGGGTCGAGCCATTCGTCCGCGTTCATGGGCGTATCGGCAACCAGATCACCGTCTTCGTCGCAGTAAGCGACATCGAGGGTGCCGCGCGCGCACTGGGCGCTGGCCGGGCCCGACGCGGTGATCGCGGTGGCCAGAGCGATTGCCCCCGCAACCACGGCCAACCCCGGCAACCGCATGAATTTCAATAGATCCATCTTATTGCTCCCTGTTGCGGCTTTCCGGCGGAAAGCTCTTATGATTTTTCGTTCTTCGTACGACGGTCCCGGGCGCCTGGTCGCGCCCGCCGGGCCGCAGTTCTTATCCCCCGTGATTATTCCCCGAGGCCGGGCGTAATTGCAACCGGGCCGCCCGCCGAGCGCGCCGATGTCAGGCGCCCAGGCGCGCCGTGACAATGATTTCGGGGCTATCGGCCCCAACCGGCGAACCGTCCCAGTCGCCGCTGATCGACTCGACCGCGAAGCCCGAAGCGGCAAGCCGGCGCGTCAGGTCGTCGGGCCAGGTGTAACGCAGCGCAACACGCGAAATGCGCGGCGGGATGTCGTCGCGGCCGTGCACGCGGCGCCAGCTTGTGACGTGCAGTATGGCGCCGGCGGGATCGTAGGTCTCGGCCGTCGAGACGTCGACCCGGCGGCCCTCGGTATCGGTGAAGCTGTGCCAGAAGGTTTCGGCCTCGTTCCCGTAGAGGTCCCGTTCGCGTGGGTTGCGCGAGGTGAAGGCGAAGACGCCGCCGGGCTCCAGATGGTGCGCGACGTCGCCGAAAAGTGCCGTCTGCTCGCCGTCCGTCAGCATCGCCTGGAAGGCGTGGCCCGCCATGAAGGCGCTGCGGTAGCGTTGGGCAAGCGCCATTTCCCGCATGTCGCCCCTCACCCAGTCGATCTCCAGGTTCGCCGACAACGCGTGGCCGCGCGCCAACATGCCCTCGGAAAGATCGATGCCGGTCACCGCGAGGCCCTCGCGCGCCAGCGGGATCGCAAGCCTGCCGGTGCCGCAGCCGATATCGAGCACCGGTCCGCCATGGCGACGCACCAGGTCGAGGAAAAACGCACCCTCGGCGCCGATCGTGCCGAACTCCCGGTCGTAATTCTTCGGGTCGGCGAACTCTTCGAGATTGTCGTGGTCGATCATGGTGGACGCGTCAGCCGACGTTGGTCGAACGCCCGAGCGAGAAACCCTTGAACCGTCCCGACCTTATATATCCGCGTAGACGTGGGTCTCCGCCGCAGCGCCCGGATGAGTGACGGCGCCCTTGAAGGCCGGCCC
The DNA here is from genome assembly GCA_036444135.1 of Kiloniellales bacterium. Classification (GTDB taxonomy): domain Bacteria; phylum Pseudomonadota; class Alphaproteobacteria; order Kiloniellales; family JAKSDN01; genus JAZFZX01. The sequence goes on from JAZFZX010000148.1 coordinate 4,410, forward strand.
CACGGTCTGGGCATAGCGCCACAACGCGCCCGACTGGAAGTCGGTTTCGGGCGCCTGCCAGGCGGCGCGGCGCTTTTCCAGCTCGGCTTCCGACAGCTCGACGTCGATGGTCGCAGCCTGGACGTCGATGACGACGGTGTCGCCGTCCTGCAACAGCGCGATGGGACCGCCGATCGCCGCCTCGGGCCCGATGTGGCCGACGCACAGCCCCCGCGTGCCCC
>JAZFZX010000149.1:0-6111 GCA_036444135.1 Kiloniellales bacterium
CCGGACAAACCGATTTGCACCCATGAAATAGGCCAATATCTAGGACCGTTGGTATTAGATAAACCGGCTGGCGCGAAACGGCCGCGGGTCGAACGGCGGCGGTGCGCCCGAGACGAGCGCCCGCACCAGGCAGGCCGTCGCCGGGGCTTGCGTCAAACCCAGGTGGCCGTGGCCGAAGGCGTAGACGATGCGATCGCTTTGCTTCGCCGGGCCGATCACCGGAACGGAGTCGGGCAGCGACGGCCGATGGCCCATCCATTCGACGCCGCCGTCGCGGCGGAGCGCCGGCAGGAAACGCTGGGAGATATCGAGCATACGCCGCGAGCGGGCGTAGTTGGGCGGCGCGTCGAGGCCGCCGAGTTCCACCCAGCCGCCGATCCTGAGCCCGGATGCGAGCGGCGTGGCGACGAAGCCGTGTTCGCTGAAGATGAGCACGTGGCGAACCTCGACGCCCGGCGCCGGGAGCGTCGTGTTGTAGCCGCGTTCCGTGTCGAGGGGGATGCGGTCGCCGAGCGCGCGGCTGAACCGCCGCGACCAGGCACCGGCTGCGACGACGGCGCCATCGAAGCGCTCGACCGTTCCGGACGCGAGACGCAATTGAACACCCGCACCGTCATGAGACAGCGCCTCCACCTCGGTCCTCGAGAACCGCGCGCCGTTGGTTTGGGCGTAGTCGAATATGCCCTCCACGATCCGCAACGAGTCGGAAACGCGCGCCGAGCTCGGAACCAGGACTCCCTTGGCAAAGATCGGCGCCAAATCCGGCTCGAATTCGGGCAGGTCCTCGGGCTCGATGGTCCGGGACGCGAAACCGTGCTGGGCCTTGATTTGCCATCCAGGTTGGGAGGCCTCGAACGCGCGTTGCGATTGATAGAGAAAGAGGCTGCCCGAAAGGTGCAGCTCCGCCAGCAGGCTGGCACGGCGATAGAGATCGTGGACGGCGCCGGCGGCGGCACCATGGAGCACCGCCAGGGCCGCGACGCCGCGCCGGTAGGCGGCGGGCCGGCTCTCTAGCATGAAGCGGGCGATCCATGGCGCGATCGCCGGCAGATAGGACGGGGAAATCTTGAGCGGGCCTTCTGGGTCGAGCCAGTATTTCCAGCCGTGCAGCGCGATGCCCGGCGTGGCCAGCGGTAGGATCTCCGAGACCGCGATGTGCGCCGCGTTGGCCTTCGACGGACCGCCGGTGCCGGGCGCGGCGCGATCGAAGAGCCGCACGGTGTAGCCGGCCTCGGCCAACTCGGCCGCGCAGCAGACACCCACGATACCCGCACCGATGACGGCGATGGTCGCACCCGGAGGCAGAGGAGTCATGCGGTGCCGCCCTATCGATCGTTGCAACCGTCAGCCGGTCAATTCAAGAGGTCGAACGCGTCGCCCCAGCTGTCCGACAGGATATAGCCTTGTGGATAGGGGTCGCTCGGATCCACGCCGATCTGGTGGAGACCGTGAATCCAGCCGCGGCCGGATATCTGGGGCATCACCGCGGGGCGGCCGGCGACCGAGGTCTCGGCCTGGAAGGTCACCTGAAAGCTGCTATCGATGATCGAGTGCGCGGTCAAGGTCTCGCCCGGCCTCGCCTCTCCCCGTGCGTGGCGGACCGCCAGCCTGGCGCAATTGCCGGTGCCGCACGGCGAGCGGTCGATGCGGCCCGGCGGCAGCACGGTCGCGCCCACCAGATCGCCATTGGCCTGGCGGTCCACGAACATCGTATAGGCCAGCCCCCGGATCGCGGGCTGCTCGGGATGCCGGACCTCGATCTCAGCGTTCAGCGCCCGGTGGATCCGGCAGCCGGCGTCGACCAGTGCGCGGGCCGCGGACGGTTCGATCTTCAGGCCGATCTGTCGGGGATCGATCAGCGCGTAAAAGACGCCGCCGAAGGCGACGTCGGCGCGCACCGTGCCCAGCCCGGGAACCTCCACCGCCACGTCGAGCGCCTCGACGAAACTCGGGACCATATCGAGGCTCACGCGCTCGCACTTGCCGTTGCGGCAGGCCGCCCGCGCCGTCACCAGGCCGGCCGGGGTGTCGAGCCGCACGATTGTCTCGGGTTCCCGCATGGCCAGGATGCCGGTCTCCAACAAGACGGTGACGACGCAGATGCAATTCGAGCCCGACATGCTGTGGGCCTTGTCGCCCTGAAGGACGATGAACCCTGCGTCGGCATCGCTGCGCGTCGGCGGAATCAGCAGGTTGGTGCTCATCGGCGCATAGCCGCGCGGCTCGAACACGCAAAAGCGCCGTAGCGTGTCGTCCACCTCGTTCAAGTGGACCATCTTGTCCAGCATCGTTTCGCCCGGCAGGTCGATGACGCCGCCCGTGACAACCCGGCCGACCTCGCCTTCCGCATGGGCTTCGACCATCGTCAGCATCTTGGACCAGTGCATCGTCAACTCCTCGCCACGGGCCCGGCTCATTCGCCGGTCGGCGATGGTAGCGTACCCGATCCGGCGCGCGTGAAACCCCGCGCGCGAAACCCGGCCAGGCGGCCGGGATCTCCCGGGGACGGTGGCTTGCGGCAGGGCATTATGGATCTAAAACACAACTTGTCTACAGTTTGTATATCGTCTAACATCGCATTTTGCACCGGCTGCGGTTATGTTCGGGCGGGTGCAATTCAACGAATCCGAAAGAGGGAGGACGAGATGGACCTGGGCAAACGCCTGTTGGCGGTGGCCACGTTGGCCGGCTTCGTGTTTGCGGCGCCGATGACCCCAGCGCAGGCAGACAAAGTGGATGATGTCATCAACGCGGGGAAAGTGCGGTGCGCGGTGGTGCTGGATTTCCCACCGATCGGTTACCGCGATGCAAACAACGAACCGGCCGGCTTCGACGTCGAGTATTGCAAGGACTTGGCCAAGGCGCTCGATGTCGATTACGAGCTCTTGCCGGTTACCTGGGCAGAGCGCCTTCCGGCGATCGTCAGCAACCGCGCCGATGTGGTCTTCGGCGGCACGTCCGACTCGCTCGAGCGCGCCAAGACGGTCGGCTTCAGCATCCCGTATGCGATCTACTATGCCCAGGCGGTGGTCGGTAAGGATTCCGGCATCGTGACCTTCGAAGACATGAAGGGTAAGCGGGTCGCCGCCGCGGTCGGCACCGTGCCGGAGCAGGAGTATCTGAAGATCGCAGAGGAATGGGGCGTGGTCGATCTGTATCAGGGATATCAGAGCGAAAACGAGGTGTTCCTGGCCGTGGCGCAAGGAAAGGTCGACGCGGGCATCACCACCAACACCGCGGTCAAGCCCATAGCGGCGCAGTATGAATCCATCATCGCCGGGCCGCGCATGCCGTGGACGACCGATTACACCTCGGTGGTCGGTCCGCGGAAGGATTTCGGCTGGCTGAACTATCTCAACCTCTTCATCACACAGCAGGTGCGCTCCGGGCGCTATCAAGAGCTGTGGGACAAATTCGTCGGCGGCGAGGCGCCCGAACTGCGGATTCCCGGCGTCTACTACTGATCGGACGCTCGCTCCCGCCTGCCACGGCGGGAGCGACCCCCCTTAGGGTAGAAGCATGGACTACACCTTTCACTGGCGGCCGGTGTTTCGCACCCTGCCCGACCTGGTGGAAGCTGGTCTGCTGACATTGCAAGTCGCCGTCGAGTCCATGTTGATCGGCGTGGTCCTGGGCCTCGGCCTTGCCATGATCCGCATGTCCGGGCGCTGGTGGATGACTTGGTTCGCAACCGGATGGGTGGAGATTGCCCGCAACACGCCGGCGCTGCTTCAGTTGTTCTTTTTCGGCTTCGGCCTTGGCGCCTTCGGCATCCATCTCAGTCCGTTCTGGATCGTCCTCTGCGCCCTGTCGTTCAACAACGCCGGCTATCTAGCGGAGAATTTTCGCGGCGGTTTTCAGGCGGTGCCGGAGACCCAGCTCAAAGCGGCCCGCTCGCTCGGCATGACCTACATGCAGGCCTATGGGCGGATCGTCATCCCCCAGGTCCTGCGCATCGTCTATCACCCCATGACCAACCAGATGGTGTGGTCCGTTCTGATGAGCTCGCTGGGCATGCTGGTCGGATTTCGCGAGCTGTCGGGCGAGACCCAGTTCCTGGCGTCCAAGACCTTTCGGATATTCGAGTTCTTCCTGGTCACGGCGGTGATCTACTACGTGATCGTCAAGATCATTCTTGGCGGCTCACGGCTTCTGAGCTGGCGGCTCTTCCGCTACTAAGGGGATTTGGGCCATGTTGGATGCAATACAATCGAGCCAACTGTTCGGACAATCGATCCAGTTCTTTACGGGATTCCAGGCATCCGACCTTCCGTTCCTTGCCGAAGCGGCGGGGCGGACCTTGCTCATTTCCGTCGTGTCGATCTCGATCGGCACGGTTCTGGGTTGCGTCTTCGGCTGGGTCCTGTCGGTTTCCCGTTGGGCGGGTGCGGCGACATTGGGCCTGATCCTGGATGGTTTTCGCAGTATTCCGCTCATCATTCAGCTGATCCTGTTTTTCAACTTTTTTCCGATCATCGGATTTCCGTTTAACCCCTTTACCGCCGGCACATTCGTGCTGACATTTTACACCAGCGCGCTGGTCGCATCGGTGGCGCGCGGCGGGATCGAGGCTGTCCCGATCACGACGCGCCGTGCGTCGCGATCTCTCGGCATGACCTACTGGCAGGACCTGCGCTACATCGTCTGGCCGATCGGATTGCGCGCCGTCCTACCGTCCTGGGCCGGCGTGGCGCTCGGCGTTCTGAAAGATTCTGCGCTAGTGTCCGTGCTTGGCTATGTCGAGCTTTTGCGCGCTTCGCAGATTCTGATCACCCGAACCCAGGAGCCGTTCCTCATTCTGACCATCGTGGCCTTGTTCTACTTCGCCCTTTCGTTTCCGATCTCCAGGGCTACGGCGCGGCTCGAACGCAGGTGGCAATCATGATCGAGATCAAGGACGTTCATAAGTCCTTCGGGGACCTAGAGGTCCTCAAGGGGGTCACCCTCGACGTGCAAAAGGGCGAGGTGATCAGCGTCATCGGGGCGAGCGGATCGGGCAAGTCGACCCTGCTGTATTGCATCAATGCATTGGAACCCATCCAGAGTGGACAGATCGTCGTGGACGGCAAGGACGTCCATGCCAAAGAGACCGACGTGAACACCTTGCGGCAAAAGCTGGGGATGGTTTTCCAGCAGTGGAACTCGTTCCCCCACCTGACCAGCCTCGAGAACGTGGCCTTGGCCCCGCGCATCGTCCTGAAGAAATCCAAGGAAGAGGCGCGCGAGATCGCGCGCCAGAAGCTCGAACATGTGGGCCTGTCCGAAAAGCTGAATGTCTACCCGAACAAGATGTCGGGCGGCCAGCAACAGCGCCTGGCGATCGCCCGGGCGCTTGCGATGGAGCCGAACTACATGCTGTTCGACGAGGTCACCTCGGCGCTGGATCCGGAGCTGGTGGGCGAGGTGCTCGACACCATACGCATGTTGAGCGACGAGGGCATGACGATGGTCGTCGTGACTCACGAAATGGGCTTCGCGCGCGACGTGTCGGACCGCGTAGCGTACTTCCACGAGGGCGTCATCGAGGAGATCGGCCCGCCGAGCCAGGTACTTCAGAACCCGCAGAGCGACCGCACACGGAAATTCTTGAGCGCCGTGCGCTGATCGGCGCCAGACAACCAGGGCCATTCGTGACATGAAAATTGCGGCGATTCGCGTCTATCAGGTCGATCTTCCCGTGAAGGAAGGCCGCTATGCCTGGTCCGAGGGGAAATACGTCGAGGTGTTCGACAGCACGGTCGTGGAGATCGAGGCCGACGACGGCCAGTGCGGCACCGGCGAGGTTTGCCCGCTGGGGCCGTTCTACCTGCCGGCCTTCGGGCCGGGGGCCCGCGCGGGCATCGGTGAACTCGCCCCGCATTTGATCGGCCAGGACCCGACGGAGCTGGGCAAGATCAACTTGGTCATGGACGCGGCCCTGCTCGGCCACCCCTATGCCAAGTCGCCGATCGACATGGCCTGCTGGGACCTGTTGGGCCGGGCGACCGGAATGCCGCTGTGCACCCTGTTCGGCGGGCGCTACGGCGAGGCCGTGGCGCTCTATCGCGCCATCAGCCAGCAGTCGCCGGAGGAGATGGCGGCCAATGTGTCCGGCTACCGCGCCGAGGGCTA
>JAZFZX010000150.1:0-3126 GCA_036444135.1 Kiloniellales bacterium
TATCTCGGCGACCGCAGCCACTTCTACATCTACATCGACGGTCGCGAGGAACCGGTCGCGGTGGCCATGCAGAATGTCGATCGAAGCATGGCCGGGCTTCGCGACTCGGATCAGTCCGTGTGGCTTAGCTGGGACAACGACTCGGTCGTTCTCCTGGCGCCCGAATAGACGCAGAGCCGCCCGGACGGGCAATACCAGCGGTCATAGATATTGACCCAATTCACCGCGGCGAATTTGGTTCGCCGGCTAGGAGCGTGTCGCGCCGTAGTGCCGGGCACTTCAAGCGACGAGCGACGACGCCGGCGGCCAAAAGCGCCCGGCCCCATGGGTGGGGTAAATCGGCCCGCCGGGTGCGTTCCGGCGCTTGCCCGATGTCCCTGCATCGCGCGTCGCGCCGCGCCTGCCCGGACGAACCGATTTCGTGCCCATGAAATGAGTCAATATCTATGACCGCTGGTATAAGATGGCGCTTGCGCGGTCGCCGCCGCGTATTGGGGAGTCGAAGACGGGATGGCATTGACGCAGGCCGGCGGTACGGGCGGGAACCGCTGGCTGATAATTGCCGAGTCGAACCGGCTGCTGAGGGAATCCCTGTGCCTCGAGCTTGCGGGACTTGGCTGCCGGGTGGCTGAATTCGACTCGATCGAGCCGCTGTTCACCCACCTGCGCGACGCAGAACCTGCCCAAGCCTTGATCGTCGGTTCCGCGTTGGCGGCGTCGTGGGATGGAGACCCCAGGGCCGCGTTCAGCGCCGCACGCGCGGTGATGCCGGTGATACTGCTGGGAGAGCCGGGCCGGGAGGGCACGGTCGCGCGCCGTTGGAACGCGGTGGAGGTGGTGGACCGCGGTCAACCGACCAGCATTATCGCGCGCCGCCTACGGCAGGCCATCGAAATGGGAGCCCGACTGGCCCCCGCGGCTGGGTGGCCGGAGCCGCACGACAGGGGGCCGCTGTCGGTCAGCCGAGACGGGTCCTGCGCCTTCTGGAAGGGGCGCCAGGTGGAGCTGACGGAACCGGAGTTGGCACTGCTGCACGGTCTCGCTGCACATCCCGGCGACAGCCTCACCTATCTGCGCGCCCGCGAGCTTCTGACGGGCTTCGAAAGGCGGAGCACCGACATCAGCCCGGAACAGGTAGGTACGCTTGTCCGGCGTTTGCGCAAAAAATTCCGGGAGGTGGACCCGGGTTTCGACCACATCGCCTTCGTTCCCGGTTGCGGCTACCGCTGGCGCGACCCGGTCGCGCAAACCTCGAAACTGCCGGCGTAGTTGTCGAGATTCGCGTTTAGGACGTGGTGATCGCCCGTTCCAACCGTGGATAATGGAGACCGAGGGTCACCGCCCGCGCCGCCATGAACACCATGAGCGCGAGCCAAAGCCCGTGGTTGCCCAGCACCGGGATCAGCAGCCAGCATGCGATCAAATATACGGCAAGCGACACGGCCATCGCGTTTCGCATGGCCGACGTGCGTGTCGTGCCGATAAAGATCCCATCCAACTGATAACTCCAGACCGAGATGATCGGCGAGGCGATCATCCAGGGCAGATAGATCTCGGCGGCTGCGCGCACCTCGGGGATGTTGGACAGAAGCGCGATGACGGGCCGGCCGGCCAGCCAGATGATCAACGTCGCCAACAGGGCGGTGGTGAAGGCCCAGAGCGTCGAAACCTTGACCGCCTGACGGAAGGCGCGGAGCGAACGCGCGCCCTTGGCGCTGCCCGCCAAGACCTCCACCGCATGCGCGAAGCCGTCGAGCGCGTAGGCGGTCAGATATTGCAACTGCTGGAGAATCGCATTGGCGGCCAGGATCAGGTTGCCCATTTCGGCGCTCTGCGCCGTGAAGTAGGCGAAGGCGAAGATGAGGCAGAGCGTGCGGATCAGAATGTCCACATTGACGCGGAACAGGGCCAACAGCCGGTCCCGGGCGGCGATGCGGACCCAGTCGAGCGGCGCCTGCCTGTCGAACAGCGTGCGGCGGACCAGGACGATGCCCAAGGCTACTGCGCCGATCTCCGCCAGGAGGCTTGCCAGTGCGACTCCCTCGATGCCCCAGCCGAAGCCGACGACGAACACCAGATCAAGGACAATGTTAGTGCCGTTGAGCACCAGTTGCAGGACAAAGACGGTGAGAGGCCGCTGCACGCCCAGCAGCCAGCCGAGCAGCGCATAGTTCGTCAGCGCGAAGGGCGCGCTCCAGATGCGGATGGCGTAGTAGTCGTGGGCCAGCCCTTCGACCTCGGTGCTGGCGTTCAGCAGGGCCAACGCCAGGTCTGCGATGGGGGCCTGAACCGCGATCAAGACAAGGGCGAGCAGGACCGCCAGGACGATGGGGCGGATCAGGGCCGCACGGACCTCGGCCACGTCCCCGGAACCGAAGGCCTGGGCGGTGAAGCCGGTCGTGCCCATGCGCAGGAATCCGAAGCCCCAAAACAGGAAATTGAAGATCACGGCGCCGATCGCAACACCGCCGATGTAGGCGGGGTCGGGCAGGTGGCCCATGACCGCCGTGTCCACCGCCCCGATCAGCGGAGTCGAGATATTGGCCAGAATGATGGGTCCGGCGATCCGCCAGACGCGCGCGTTCCATTGGCCCTCCTGAGCGCCGGGCGGGTTCGTGGGGGTGGGATCGGGCGGCACGGACAGGCGGTTTCCGGGAGCTGCCGGGCCTCAGCGGCCGGCCGCGTAACCTTGCATCATGCGCGGGTTGGCCGCGGCCTTCAAAAGGCCGCCGTCACTGGACGCTGCCGAAAGCCGGCCCAGGGACCAATCCTCGGCGATAGCCACCTTGTGCCCGCGTGCCTGGAGTGCCCGTGCGCAGGTTTCGGAAAAGCGCCCCTCTAGGGCCAGGGAACCCGGATCCGCCTCGCGCGGCCAAAACGAGGCGGGCATATGATCGGTCTGGAACATGGGCGCGTCGATTGCTTCCTGCAGGTTCATCCCGTGGTGCAGGTGGCGCAGGGCGAAGGTCAGGGTCCACTGGTCCTGGTAATCGCCGCCCGGCGTACCGAACACCATGTAGGGCGCGCCGTCGCGCAGCACCAGATTGACCGAAAGCGTCGTGCGCGGCCGTTTGCCGGGCGCGAGAGACGACGGATGACCGTCTTCGAGCCAGAACATCTGGGCGC
>JAZFZX010000151.1:0-3082 GCA_036444135.1 Kiloniellales bacterium
TGGTTGGCCGTCACGTCCGCCAGCCACCGGTTGAGTTCCGCGGTCGGCACCCGCCGGTTCCAGGTGTCGTAGGCCTCGAAGACCGCGTCCATCAGGCGGTCCAATCCCTCCCCCCGGAGCGCGGAGATCGGCACCACCGGCACGCCGCGCAACTGGGGCAGGGATCGCTGCAAACGGTCGCGCATCTGCTGGGTCGCCCGCTCCCTGTCGGCGCAGGCGTCCCACTTGTTGACCGCGATGACCAACGCCCGGCCTTCGTCCGCGACCTGCCGGGCGATGGTGAGGTCCTGCTTCTCCAACGGCGCGTCGGCCTCGAGCACAAGCACCACCACTTGCGCGAAACGGATGGCGCGCAAACTGTCGCTCGTCGACAGCTTCTCCACGCGCTCCGTCACCCGTGACCGGCGGCGCAGGCCCGCGGTATCCACCAGGCGCATGTCGTGGTCCCCGTACCGCCAGGGCACCGCGATGGCGTCGCGGGTTATCCCGGCCTCCGGGCCGGTCAAGAGTCGATCTTCCCCAACGAGACGATTGATCAGCGTGGATTTTCCGACGTTGGGTCGGCCAACGATGGCCAGGTGCAGCGGCCCGGCGGGCCGCTCACCCTCTTCGCCATCGCCGGTTTCGGGGGGGAATTCGGCCGGTTCGAGATAGGACCGGACGGCTTCATGGAGGTCGCCGAGCCCCAAGGCGTGTTCGGCGGACAGCGGGACCGGTTCGCCGAGACCCAGGCTGTAGGCCTCCAGCAGGCCGCCTTCCGCCTTTCGGCCTTCGCACTTGTTGGCGACCAGCACCACGGGCTTGCCGCGCTGGCGCAGCCAGTTTGCAAAGTGCTCGTCCAGGGCCGTCACGCCGGCCCGCGCGTCGATCAGCAGCAGGGCCAGGTCCGCATCGTCGATGGCGCGCTCGGTCTGCGCGCGCATGCGCGCCTCCAGCGTGTCTCCGCGGGCGTCCTCGAACCCGGCGGTGTCGATGACCCGGAACGACAGGTCGTAGAGATGCCCTTCGCCCTCGCGGCGGTCGCGGGTCACGCCCGGCTGGTCGTCGACCAGCGCGAGCCGCTTGCCAGCCAACCGGTTGAACAAGGTCGATTTGCCGACGTTTGGCCGGCCGACGATCGCGACGGTGAATGGCATGGCGGTGAGGACCGCTCCCCTAACGCACGGCCACCAGTTCGGCGTCTTCGGTCAGGATGTACAGCGTATTGTTGGCCACGACCGGGGAAACGGCGGGCACCCCCGGCAGATCGAGATAGCCCAGAAGATCCCCGGTGTAGGGCGAGATCGAAATGGCTTCGCCCGTGGAGGCGGCGACGATCAGGCGATCGCCCGCCAACACAGGGCCAAACCAGTTGATCGGGTCCTCCAGGTCTTCCGGGTTCTCGAAGCGCGGCAGAGGACGAACCCAGCGCACCCGGCCCGACCGGCGGGTCAGGCAGACCAGCTGTGAATCGTTGGTAAGCACGTAGATGAAGTCGCCCGCAGGCCACGGCATCTGAACACCGCCCACATCCAATTCCCAGGCGCGGGCGCCCCGGCGCACGTCGATCGCCACCATGCGCCCGGCGTGGCCGACGGCCAGCACGAGGCCGCGGTCGATGACCGGCATCCCGCGGATGTGCGCCAGGTTCGACAGCGGATCGAAACGGTTCGAGGAGGCGAGGCTGTCGCTCCACAACTCGCGGCCGTTATCCACCAGAAGAGCAACCAGGTCGCCGGACGAGTAAGGCACCACGACGATCGAGCCCGCCACCGCCGGACTTGCCGCGCCCAGAAGACCGGCGATTTCCTGAACACCGGTGTGGTCCCAAAGCCGGCGCCCATTGTCGGTGGCCAGGGCGAATGTCCGGTTGTCCAAGGTGGTCACGAAGATCCGCCCGCCGCTGACCGTCGGGGCGGCGCGCATCGGTGCGCCGACGCGCTGCTGCCAGAGGATATCGCCGCTTTCGGCGTCCAGGGCATAGATCATCGCGAATCCGGTGCTCACGAACAGCCGGCCATGCTCATAGGCGAGACCGCCGCCGAAGTAGCCTTCTTCTTCGTCCTCCAACTCCAGATCCACCCGCCACATCCGGCGTCCGTCAACGCTCTGGTATGCGCTCACCTTGGAGCGTGCATCCAGCGTATAAACCGTCCCGTTCACGACCACCGGCTGGGCCAGAATGCTGCGATCGTCGCTGGAGCCCTTGCCGACGTCCGAGCGCCAGAGGGTCTCCAGACCATCGCCCAGTTGCAGGTGATACATGGCGTGGGACGAGGTTCCACCGGCCTGTGGCCAGGATTCATTGACATATGGCCTGGGCAGTTGAACCTCCATGCCGCGAATGGCGGGATCCGGCGCCATGTGGCGGTCCAGCGCCAGAATCGAAACGCGCTGGCCCGGCAGAGGTTCGTCCTCGTCCGCCTCACCAAGCCAATCCGGCAACAGGCCACAGCCCGCAAGGAAAAGGGCCGTGATGCCCAGCAAAGCCACCGTCGTCCCGTGCTTCATCACGACGGTCCCTCTTTGAGCGCCGCGACCATCTGGGCGGCCCGCGTACGCAGGCCCGCCGGCGCGGCGAGGTCGTCAGCGATCTGCGTGTAGATCTGGCGCGCTTGATCTATCTGGCCCTGTCGCAAAGCCAAGATCGCACCGAGTTCCATGGCCAGTGGCCGGAACCGGTTGTCGGCAGTCGTCAACGGTTGCAACTTGGCCTCCAGGGCCGCCGGATCACCGTCGTCGATCTGGTGCATCACCGAAAACAGCATCGCGACGGCCTGAAAGGCCGGCCCGCCGGACGAGTCGGCGGCGAGTTGGTCCCAAATGGCCAGGGCCTCGTCGTGGCGGCCATCGTCAGCCAGAATTTGCGCCCGTTCGAAGGTGGCGAGCGTTCCGTAGCCGCCGTCCGGTCCACCGATTTCGGCCAGAGCCAGGATCGCCGATTCGCGATCATCGGCCGCCAGCTCGGTCGCCGCCACGTACTGTTCGGAAAGCTCCGTCCTGCGATCCAGGTCCCAGGACTGCCAAAGCTGGTGGGCGAGCGTTCCGAGCACGATCGCGACGGCGGCGCCGATGACATAAGCCCCGTACGTCTTCCAAAGCT
>JAZFZX010000152.1:0-12057 GCA_036444135.1 Kiloniellales bacterium
GCGCCGCCACAGGCGGGCGCCCGGCAGGCCATTGAACAGGCCCAGGATGTGGCGGGTGATCGCCTTGACCGGCACGCCGCGGGCACACTGCGCCTCGGCGTAGGGCAACAGCGCGCGGGCCACGTCCACGCGGCCCGGCGCCGGCCGCCCGTCGCCGAAGAAGCGCTGGTCAGCCTCGGCCAGCATATACGGGTCTTGATAGGCGCTCCGCCCGATCATCGCGCCGTCCACCCGGGCCAAGTGATCCTCGGCCTGGTCCAAACTGCCGATGCCGCCGTTGATGATCACCTCCAGCTCGGGGAAGTCCTGCTTGAGGCGATAGACCCGCGTGTAGTCGAGCGGCGGTACCTCCCGGTTCTCCTTGGGGCTGAGGCCGCTCAGCCAGGCCTTGCGCGCGTGGACGGTGACGCTGCGGCAACCGGCGGCAGCGACCGCCGTCACGAAGGCCGTCAGATCGGCATAGGAGTCCCGGTCGTCGATGCCGATGCGTGTCTTGACGGTCACGGGCACGTCGGTGGCTGCGATCATCGCCTCAACACAGGCCGCCACGGTCTGCGGCTCGGCCATCAGGCAAGCGCCAAAGCGAGCCTGCTGCACCCGGCTGCTGGGGCAGCCCACGTTGAGGTTGACTTCGTCGAAGCCATAATCCCCGGCGACCCGGACGCAGGCCGCCAGCGCCGCCGGTTCGGCGCCGCCCAGCTGCAGTGCGAGGGGATGCTCCGCCGGTTCGTGGCCGAGGAAACGGTCCCTGTCGCCGAAGAGGATCGCACCGGTCGAGATCATTTCCGTGTAGAGCAGCGTCCGCCGCGTGATCAGGCGCAGAAAATAGCGGTCGTGCCGATTGGTCCAGTCCATCATCGGCGCGACCGAGAGGCGGCGGTCGGGTCCGGTCATGGGTCTAGATATAGACTGCCAGGCATGCCTTGCCGAGACCTCTTGTCGTAAGCGGTTCCGGGGGCGTAATGTCCGGCCTTTCGCGGCCATGCGAACGTGGCGACCTGCTTTGCGGAAAGGCAACAGACGATGATCAAGGCGGTGACCTTCGACCTATGGGACACGATGGTCTACGACGATTCCGACGAACCCAAGCGCGCGGCCCACGGCCTGCGCAGCAAGAAGGGCGAGCGCCGTCATCTGGTGTGGCAGGCGCTTGACGAATTTGAACCGATCGACCTGGAAAGCGTCAACCTGGCCTACGATACGGCGGATGCCGGGTTCAATCTGGTGTGGAAGGAAAACCACATCAACTGGACCGTCGAACAGCGCCTGCGCGTAGTGCTGAACGGCCTGGCCCGCAGCCTGCCCGACGCCGTCTTTGCGCAGCTGGTCGCCGCCACCGCACAGATGGAGGTGGATATCCCCCCCGACCCCATCGAAGGGATCGGAGCGGCACTCGCCGAGTTGTCGAGCCGCTACAAGCTGGCGGTCGTGTCCGATTCCATCGTCACGCCCGGCACCGGCCTACGCGCAATCCTGGAGGGGCACGGCCTCAAGCAGTACTTCAGCGCTTTCGCCTTTTCCGACGAGGTCGGACATTCCAAACCCCACCGCAGCATGTTCGACTGCGCCGCCGGGCAGCTGGGCGTGGCGCTCGACGAAATCGTTCACATCGGCGACCGCGACCACAACGACGTCAAGGGATCGCAGGCCCTCGGCGCAAAGGCTGTCTTGTTCACCGCCTCGCGCGACATCGACAAGGACAACACGACCGCCGATGCGATCTGCGCCAGCCACGGCGAACTGCCCGCGGTGATCGACGGGCTGGCGGCCGATTGAGGGCGCGGAAGGAGCCGACGGCATGACGAATCAGCCGCGCGTCCTGGTGGTCGACGGCTATGCCCAGGCGGGCCGCGAGGATCTGCGCGCCGGCGGCGCAACGACCGCCGGCGAGCTCTACGAAAGGATGCTGAAGAAATGCGCGCCGGACGGCGCGCTGGTGGACATCGTGTGCCCTGCCGATCCCGGCGCGGCCCTGCCGACCGGTGCCGCCATCGCGGATTTCGACGGCATCGCCTGGACCGGCTCCAGCCTGACCATCCATCGCGACGACCCCAAGGTTACGCCGCAAATCGAATTCGCCAAGGCCGCCTTCGAGGCCACAGTGCCGTCCTTCGGAAGCTGCTGGGCCGCACAGATCGCGGTGGTCGCCGCCGGCGGTTTGTGCGCGGCCAACCCCAAAGGCCGCGAGATGGGGATCGCGCGCAAGATCGCGCTCACGCCCGAGGGCCGCGCCCACCCGCTCTATAACGGCAAGAAGAGCGTGTTCGACGCCTGGATCAGCCACGACGACGAGATCACCCACCTGCCGCCAGGCGGCGTATTGCTGGCGTCGAACGACTGGACACGAATGCAGTCGGTCGCCGTGACCCATAAGGGCGGCCAATTCTGGGGGCTGCAATACCATCCCGAATACGACGTGCACGAAATGGCGCGTCTCTGTTACTGCCGCAAACAGAAACTGGTAGACCGGGGATTTTTCCGGGACCTGGACGCGGCGCAGGCCTTCGTCGACCAGATGGAGGCGCTGTACCAGGACCCCGGCCGCAAAGATCTGGCCTGGCTGCTCGGGATCGACGAGGACGTGATGAACGAGGACATCCGCCTGGCCGAGGTGCGCAACTGGATCGAGCAGCTGGTCTTGCCCAACATGCGCCGCTGAGGGCGGACCCGACGGCATGGCGGCGAGATCCCGACGGCCGGCAGCCCCACCCCCGCGCGCCTGGCAGCGTATGCTGTCGGGGCGGCGGCTCGACCTCCTGGACCCCTCGCCGCTCGATATCGAGATCGAGGACATCGCCCACGGCCTGGCGCGCGTTGCCCGCTGGAACGGGCAAACCCTGGGCTCCTGGGCTTTCAGTGTGGCGCAACATTCGCTGCTGGTCGAAGAGCTGACGGGCCGATTCCGCCCCGGGATACCTGCTCCCTGGCGGTTGGCCGCGTTGCTGCACGACGCACCGGAATACGTGATCGGGGACCTGATCACGCCGTTCAAGGCGGCCGTCGGTCTCGACTACAAGGCGCTGGAGGCGCGACTCCAGACCGCCATCCACATTCGCTTCGGCCTGCCCGCCGATATGCCGAAAACCGCCGCGGCATTGATCAAGCGGGCCGACCGGGCGGCGGCGTATCTGGAGGCCACGCAGCTTGCCGGTTTCTCGCCGCTGGAGGGGCACCGCTTCTTCGGTCGCCCGCGTGGCCTTGACGACCTGCACCTGAAGGCCTGGGCGCCCACCGAGGCGAAGGTGCGCTTCCTGACGCGGTTCGCACGGCTGGCGCCGGTTGCAAGCCTGGGCGCCAAGGGCACGGAAGGCTGAATCGGCCCGACAGCACCCTTGCTCGCCCTGCGACATGCCGGAACCGAGAACGCGATGCGATGATTATCCTGGTGACCGCATGCGCTGTCCTATCGCTGACGGTCTGGCTCTACCTGGTCGCGCTGCACGGCGGGTTCGGGCACGGCAGCCAGTGGAAAGACCGAATCTCACCTACGCCCCTGGAAGACGATCGCACCGGCCGTTAGACTCCGAACCACCCGATCGGAGACACCCACGAGCGCACCATGCCCAGCACCGCCCCGAAATCCGCACCCGACGCGCCGCAGGTCGGCGACTTTGGAACGGCCGCGGAGACGGCTTCGGGAAAGGGCGCCGGCGACGAGAATTTCCCGGTCGGTTCGTGGCTGTTGCCGGCGCGTCTGCGGCCCCACGTGGCGAGGTTCTACGCCTTCGCCCGCGCCATCGACGACATCGCGGACAATCCCGATCTCACCCCGGAAGACAAGATCGGCCGTTTGGACCGCTTCGAAGCGGCGATCACGGGCCGCGAATCGGACGATCCGGCGCTCGCCACCGCCCACCGCTTGCGGGCCAGTCTCGCCGAGACGGATGTTCCGGCCCGTCATTGCGTCGACCTGATCGCCGCCTTCAAAAAGGACGCCGTCAAACTGCGCTATCGCGACTGGGACGACCTGATGGGATATTGCGAACTGTCGGCCAACCCGGTGGGCCGCTATCTGCTCGATCTGCACGGCGAAGCGCGATCGGGCTATCCCGCCAGCGACGCTTTGTGCAGCGCCTTGCAGGTGATCAATCACCTGCAGGACTGCGGCGATGACTATCGCAATCTGGACCGGGTCTATCTGCCGCAAGACTGGATGGCGGCGGAAGGGATTTCCGTAGGGGTGCTCGCCCGGCCCGGCGCCGAGCCCGGCTTGCAGCGGGTGCTCGACCGCTGCCTGGACGCGACCGCGGGACTGTTGGAGACCGCCGATTCGCTGCCGGGCCGGCTCACGTCCCGGCACCTAGCTCTCGAATCGGCGGCGATCGTGGGACTGGCGCACCGTCTGGTGCGGGACCTGCGGCGGCGCGATCCCTTGGCGGAGCGAGTCGTCCTGACCAAGCTGCAGGCTGCCTCGACGGCGCTTCCCGCC
The DNA here is from genome assembly GCA_036444135.1 of Kiloniellales bacterium. Lineage (GTDB taxonomy): Bacteria > Pseudomonadota > Alphaproteobacteria > Kiloniellales > JAKSDN01 > JAZFZX01. The sequence goes on from JAZFZX010000152.1 coordinate 4,430, forward strand.
GTCGTGGTGGAACTGGGCCGCCGCACCTTCGGTCGGTCCCGGCGCCCGGCGGCGGCCAACCCGGGATGACCGCGGCCGAAACACCTTCCGCGCTCCAGGCCGCGGCGGCGCGCATGCACGCCCGCAGCGTAGCCGCGCGCTCCGGCTCCTCGTTTCTCTGGGGCATGCGGGTCCTGCCACGCCCCCGGCGCGAAGCTATGTACGCTATCTATGCCTTTTGCCGCGAGGTTGACGATATTACCGACGAGCCCGGCGCCATCGAGGACAAGCTCGCCGCCCTTGTCGGCTGGCGGACGGAAATCGACCGGCTCTTCGAAGGCAACCCGACGCGGTCCACCACGCGTGCTCTATTGCCGGCGCTCGCGGCCTACAGCTTGCCCAAGAAGGAGTTCCTCGCCGTCATCGACGGCATGGAGATGGACGCCCGCGAGGCGATGGTCGCTCCCAGCTTGGCCGACTTCGAACTCTACTGCCGCCGGGTTGCGGGCGCGGTGGGCTGTCTGTCGATCTGCGCCTTCGGCGCGACGGGGTCCGATGGAGAACAGTTGGCCGTGACTCTCGGCGAGGCGCTGCAAGTCACCAATGTCCTGCGCGATCTGGACGAGGACGCGGCGCGCGGCCGCCTCTATCTCCCGGCCGAGTTGCTCGAGGAGGCGGGCATCGCCGCGCGGGATCCAGGCGCGGTGCTGGCCGACCCCGGACTCGGCGAAGTTTGCTCGGTCTTCGTAGAACGGGCCCGGCGCTGTTTCTCCCACAGCCAGGACCTGTGCGCCGCCCTCGACAGCCAACGGGTCAAGCCCGCCATCCTTATGATGGAGGTCTACCGGCGCGTCCTCTACCGGCTCGATCGGCGGGGTTGGGCGGCGCCACGGCGGCCAGTGCGTGTCACTGGGATGGAGAAGGCCTGGATCGCCCTTCGCCACGGCTTGTTCTGATCTATGACCGCCACCCCCCCAGCACCCACCGTTCACGTGGTCGGGGCCGGAATCGCCGGGCTGTCCTGCGCCGTGCGCCTGGCCCGTTCCGGCACGCGGGTCAATCTTTACGAGGCCGCCGGCCAGGCCGGCGGGCGTTGCCGGTCGTTCTACGAGCCCCGCTTGGGGCGGACCATCGACAACGGCAACCACATCCTGCTGGCGGCCAATCACGAGGCCTTGTCCTATGTCGAGGAAATCGGCGCCCGGGACGGTCTCATCGGTCCGCCGCGCGCCGCTTTCCCTTTCGTCGATCTGCAAACCGGCGAACGCTGGACGCTCGAACCCGGCCGTGGCCGCATTCCCTGGTGGCTGTTGGATCCGCGAAGGCGAATTCCCGGCACCGGTGTGGCCAGTTATTTGGCAGGGCTGCGGCTCGCCCGTGCCGGCCCCGACGCCACCGTGGCTGACTGCCTGGATCGCCGGGACCCGTTGTGGGCGCGGTTTTGGGAGCCGCTCACCGTGGCCGCCCTCAACACGGCCCCGGAGGAGGCCTCGGCGCGCCTGCTGTGGCTGGTTCTGAAAGAGAGCTTTCTGCGCGGTGAGGCTGCCTGCCGCCCCTTGATCGCCCGCGACGGTCTGGCCGCCTGTTTCGTCGAACCGGCCTTGGCGCGATTGCGCGAGACAGGCGCCGTGATCGCGTTCAACCGGCGGCTGCGCGGCCTTGGCCTGGGCGATGATCGGGTGCGCACCCTTGATTTCGGCGACATGGAAGTCCCTGTTAGCGGCGGCGAACGGGTGGTTCTGGCGCTGCCGCCGGCGGTGACCGGTAGTCTTTTGCCCGATGCCGAGGTGCCGGGCGACAGCCGACCCATCGTCAATGTGCACATTCTTCTGCCCTCGCCCCCCAAGCTTCCCGGCAACCTGCCATTCTTGGGCCTGGTCGGTGGGGCTGCGGACTGGTTGTTCGTGCGCGGGGACGTGGCCAGCCTGACGGTGAGCGCCGCCTCGGATCTCGCCGAACAGCCCCTGGAGGTTATTGGCCGGCGGCTGTGGGGCGACACGGCCAAGGCGCTCGCGCTCGAGCCCGATCCCATGCCGCCACTGCGGGTAATCAAGGAACGCCGGGCCACCTTCGCCCAAACGCCGGCGGCCCTCGCTCGTCGCCTGCCGGCGCGCACAAGCTGGCCGAATCTGCTGCTGGCGGGGGATTGGACCGACACCGGCTATCCGGCAACCATAGAGAGTGCAGTGCGCTCCGGGCGCACGGCCGCGCGCCTCGTCGTCGGCGAGTAACAGTTTTGCACAATGCGGTGAGAAAACGCGCCCAGGGCATTGGCATTCGTGCGCTCGCCGGATATCAATCCTATAGGGTATAATTGCCCTATGACGCGTTGTACGGTTTAGGGATGGCGATGCAAGAAATACGGACAGTTGCAGGACTCGATACTTGGAGAGATGAACTCGACTCCGTCATCGAAGAGGCGCGCGAGGCCCTGAAAGCGCGCCAATACGCCGAGGGCCACTGGATCTTCGAGTTCGAGGCGGATTCGACGATTTCCTCTGAATACATCATGCTTCGCCATTTTCTCGGCGAGGTGGACGACGACGCCTCCATCGAGACCGAAGCCAAGATCGGCCGCTACCTGCGGGCGCGCCAGAATTCGGACGGCGGTTGGCCGCTGTTCCACGACGGCGACAGCGACCTGAGCGTCACCATCAAGGCCTACCTCGCCCTCAAGCTGGCCGGCGACGACCCCGAGGCCGCGCACATGCGCCGGGCGCGCGCGGCGGTCCTGAGCCGTGGCGGTGCGGCGAACGCCAACGTCTTCACACGCTTCAGCCTGGCTCTGTTCGGCCTGATACCTTGGCGCGCCGTACCCAACATACCGGTCGAGATCATGCTGCTGCCCAGGCCGTCGCCGTTTCATCTGGAGAAGGTCTCTTACTGGTCGCGCACGGTCATCGTGCCGCTGTTGATTCTGGCGGCCCTAAAACCTCGGGCGCAAAATCCGCGCGGCGTGCGGGTGGACGAGCTGTTCCTGAACCACCCGGACGAGGAGCGCTATTCCCTGAACGCGACCGGAACCACGCTGGGCAGTTTTTTCGTCGGAGTGGACCGGGTGCTGGGTGCGCTCGAGCCGCATTTTCCCTGGGGTGCGCGGCAAAGGGCGATCCAGCGCGCCATCGATTTCATCGTGCCGCGTTTGAATGGTGAGGACGGCCTGGGCGGCATCTTTCCGGCCATGGCCAATGCGGTGATGGCTTTCGAGGCGCTCGGCTATGCGCGCGATCATCTTTACGCAAAGACCGCGCGCCGTGCGGTGGATAAACTGCTCATTGTCCGCGACGAGGAAGCCTACTGTCAGCCGTGCCTCTCGCCGGTATGGGATACTTGCCTGGCCATGCACGCCTTGCTCGAGGCGGGCGAAGACGCCACCGGCCCCGCAATTGCCAGGGCCACCGATTGGATGCTGGAGCGCGAGATTACAGACGGCGTGGGTGACTGGAGCTGGAAGCGGCCGGGCCTGAAACCGGGCGGCTGGGCCTTCCAATACTGGAACGACCACTATCCCGACGTCGACGACACCGCAGTGGTCGTCCTCGCGCTCGACCGCGCGGGAGAGGACCGGACCCAACCGGCTATCCACCGGTCGACCGACTGGATCATCGGCATGCAGAGCAGCAACGGCGGCTGGGGCGCTTTCGATGCCGAAAACCAATATCACTACCTGAACAATATCCCGTTCGCGGATCACGGGGCGCTCCTGGACCCGCCGACGGTGGACGTCTCGGCGCGCTGCCTGTCGATGCTGGCGCAGCTCGGCTATGGCCAGAGCCATCCGGTGGTCCGCCGTGCAATTGCGTTCCTAGAGCGTGAGCAGGAAGCCGACGGCTCCTGGCACGGCCGCTGGGGTGTCAACTATGTCTACGGCACCTGGTCGGCTCTGTCCGCCTTGAACGCCGTAGGCGTGCCGTCCTCCTCGCTCATTATGCGCCGCGGGGTCAACTGGCTGATGTCGCGCCAACGGCCCGACGGCGGCTGGGGCGAGGATTGTGCCACCTATTGGCGCGACCGGCGGAGCGAAGAGAAGGCCAGCACGCCGTCGCAGACCGCGTGGGCGCTGCTTGGGCTGATGGCTGCGGGCGAGGTGTACAGCGACGCCGTGCGCCGCGGCGTCGCCTACCTGCTGTCGCAACCGCGCGACGGCTGCAAGTGGCACGAGGACTATTACACGGGCATCGGCTTCCCGCGGGTCTTCTACCTGCGCTATGACGGCTACAGCGCCTATTTCCCGCTTTGGGCCCTGGCCCGTTACCGCAACCTGATCGCCAGCGACGGCGGTCCCGTCGTCCACGGGATGTGAGCCACACCGCCTTCGTCGTCGGCCTCGCGGTTGAGGGCCACGTGCTGTCACGGGCCCTCGGTCATCACGACTCCGAGATAGCCCAGCGAACGGCTTGTGCAGGCGCCAATGCGGACCGCGCGCGGCATGCCGCGCGGCGCCTCCTGGACGAAGGTGCTGGCGCCCTGGTCAGCTTCGGTATCGCCGGCGGTCTCGACCCGGCGCTATCCTCCGGCGATCTGGTTCTGGCAGACTCCGTCTGCCTGCCCGGCGGGCGAACGGTCCGGACCGACCCCGCCTGGCGAAACGCTTGCGCGGCCCTGGTGAGCCAGAGCGGTTTTCAAATTCACGGCGGAACGCTCCTGGGCAGCGACCGGGAAGTCGCGCTGGCGCCCGAAAAGCGCCGACTGTTCGATCTGCGGGGCGCGGTCGCCGTGGACATGGAGAGTCATGGCGTGGCTGAAATAGCCGAGGCGGCAGCCGTGCCGTTTCTGGTGGTTCGCGCGGTCGCGGACCCGGCCGGCCGTTCGCTGCCGTCTGCGGTTATCGGCGGCGTGGACCCGAACGGGCGTGCTCGGCCCGGCCTCGTGGCTGCGCGAATCTGCCTCAGGCACTGGCAAATTGGCCAGGTCCTGCGGTTGCGCCGGGATCTACAGGCTGCGCTGTCGGCGCTAGACCGCCTCGCCCGATTGCTGGGCTCCGACTTCTTTCGCCCCGGTTATTTCGGTGATGCCTGAGTCGGAGTCGCCCAGCCCGGTCATTGCGCCCGACACCAGGGAATCGAACACGAACTCGGCGGGCCGCTGCCTGTCCAAGGGAATCTCCGGCGCCATCGGCCCCACCGTACGAACCCCTGCAAGCGCCACTTTGGCTGCCTTCCACGGCTTGGCAACGGTATCCGAAACCGCGGTGCCCTCGAAGCCGCAGTGGACCATGCAATTGGCGCACTTTTCGTACTGGCCGGTCCCGTACGCCTCCCAATCCGTATCGTCCATCAGCTCCCGATAACTGGGGGCATAGCCTTCGTTCAACAGGTAGCACGGCCGCTGCCAACCGAAGATATTGCGCGTCGGATTGCTCCAGGGTGTGCAGCGATAGGTCTGGTTTCCGGCCAGGAAATCCAGGAACAGGCTCGACTGGCTGAAACGCCATTTCCGTCCGCGGCCGCGGCGGAAAACCTCGCGGAACAGCTCTTTGGTCTGCCGGCGGGCGAGGAAATGCTGCTGGTCCGGCGCACGCTCATAGGCGTAACCGGGCGAGACGGTGATGCCCTCGATACCCAAGTCGGTCACGAAATCGAAGAACTCCGCGACCCGCTCGGGACGGGCGTTGTTGAACAGGGTGCAGTTGACGTTCACCCGGAAGCCCGCGTCCTGCACGGCCCGAATCGCCAGAATCGCGCGGTTGAACACACCCTCCTGGTCGACCGCCTGGTCGTGTTCCTCTTCCAGCCCATCCAGATGGATCGAGAAGGTCAGGTAATCGCTCGGCTCGAAGAGATGCAGCTTCTTTTCCAGGAGAAGCGCGTTGGTGCAGAGGTAGACGAAGCGCTTGCGCCGAACCAGCTCCGCGACGATCTGGCCGATCTCCTTGTGCAGCAACGGCTCGCCGCCGGGTATGGAGACCACGGGCGCACCGCATTCCTCGGCCGCCTGCACGCAGTCCGCCGTCGATAACCGCCGGTTCAGGATCGAGTCCGGGTAATCGATCTTGCCGCATCCGGGGCACGCCAGATTGCAGCGGAACAGGGGCTCCAGCATCAGCACCAGGGGATAGCGATCACGGCCCAGAAGCTGTTGCTTCAGGATGTAGGCACCGACCCGGATCTGCTGCTTCAAAGGTACCGCCAACCTCGCCTCCCGTAACGGCCGTCCGGTGCAACGGCTGGATAGCTCCCGCCACAGCCGGGCGCATTTACGCGCACCTTGCTTTTATGGGCGTTCGCGGCGGCTTCGACAAGTTGCCAGGACGCGTTCCAATGCACATTTTTGTGTAGATGCTCTGCCTTAACGGTCTCAATCGGGAGCCCATGGGCCCACGCGAAGGCGCTGTTTCGCGCGAAACAGCGGACCGAGAAGTCCTTGTGAAGGCACGGAATATGGACCTATACAGCGATCCGGCCGGAACCCCGCCCCGGAATCGACAAAATGCCCGGTCAGGCTCGTGCAGAATGGCGGCGTAGGATGCCACAGCAAGTTCGAGCCATGAGGCGATTGAGCTGGATATTCCTCTTTGCGGGTCTAATCTGCGGCCTGTGGCTGCCGCCCGCCGCCGCCGCCGAGGCCAAACCCACGGACGTGGTCGACCACGTCAACGACGCCATTTTAAGCGCGATGCGGAATGCCGAGGATTTGGGCTACCAAGGCCGCTACGACGCCCTGGCGCCCGTGCTCGGCGAATCCTTTTATTTCGCCTTCATGGCGCAGGCCGCAGCGGGGCGGCACTGGTCGGGCTTCGACGAGACGCAAAAGCAACGATTGGCCGAAGATTTCGAGCGCATGAGCATCGCCAGCTATGCGTCGCGCTTCGACGGCTACTCTGGGCAACGCTTCGAGGTCGGTGAGACGGTCCAGCACCCCCGGGGCACGGTTATCGTGCGCAACCGCCTGTTTCAATCCGACGGCAAGGGCGTCTCGATCGATTACCTGCTGCGCAACTTCGAGGGTCGCTGGCGCATCATCGACATCTTCCTGAAAGGCGTCATCAGCGAGATTGCGACCAAGCGTTCCGAATACGGCAGCATCCTCGCACGCGAGGGAATCGACGAACTGTTCGCGAGACTCGAGGCAAAGGTGGCGGAGCTGGCCGCGGACGGCGGCCAATAGGTCGGCGCGTCAGCCGGCCTCGGCCAGGGCGGCCTGTAACTCCGGCAAGGCCAACATCAATCCCGCCTCTTCTGCCTCCCCGCAGAGCCGCCGGAGTTCGGCGGCGTGCGCCTGGCTTCGCTCTCCGCGCCCGTGGGCCGCGAGCGAGCGCCCGCGGGCGATATAGAGATCACAGATCGGCAGGGGTTCCTGGCGCGTAAAGTCCCATAGGGTCTGGCCATAACGTTCGACGCCGCCCCAATCCTCGGACTCTAGACACGCGTCCATCGCGTTGCGATAGAAGAAGACGTGGTTGTGCGCGACCGCGCCGGACCGCAGCAGGGCCTCTCCTTCATCCAGATGACGCTGGCGCTCCTCATCGTCTTCGGTGTTGAGCGCCAACTCGGACATGGCCCACGGCCCGTTAAAGCCGGCGCCGGAGTCCAGACTGACGGCGACGGCACGTTCGGCGGTCTCCTGCGCCTCTTCCCTCTGCCCCTCGCGGCGAAGGATACTTGCAAGAGTGGTGTGAGTCTGCGCCAGGAATCGGCCCGAACCCAAGC
>JAZFZX010000153.1:0-6218 GCA_036444135.1 Kiloniellales bacterium
GATCTTGCGCACGATCGCCAGGCCGAGGCCCGTCCCGCCCAAACGGGTGGTGATGTAGGGCTCGGTCAGCCGATGGCGTTGTTTCTTTGGCAGGCCACAGCCGTTGTCATCGACCACGATGGCGCGCTGGCCGGGCTTGTCGACCAGCTCCACACGAATCTCGCCCGGCGGCAAGCTCTCGCCCCGGGCGGCCACGCGCGCCGTGATGGAATCGGCTGCGTTCTGCAGGAGGTTGAGCAAGGCCCGTGCAATCTGCCGACTGTCGCAGGACTGAACAACTTCGTGATCGGGCAGATCGCAGACCAGCTCGATGTCCGGTGTGGCGCTGCGCTGCAGGAATACCGTTTGTTCGATCAGCTCTCTCAGGTCTTGATCGCCGAGGGTCGGCTCGGGCATCCGCGCGAAAGAGGAGAACTCGTCCACCATGCGGCCAATCTCTGCCACCTGGCGGATGATCGTGTCGGTGCAGGTCACGAACGTCTCCCTGTCGCTCTGCACTTCGCTCAGGTATCGGCGCTTCAGGCGTTCGGCCGCGAGCTGGATGGGCGTCAGCGGGTTTTTGATCTCGTGTGCGATGCGCCGGGCAACATCGGCCCAGGCGGCTTTGCGCTGTGCGGCCAGCAGTTCGGTGATTTCGTCGAAGGTCACCACATAACCGATGATTCCATCTTCGCCGCCTGCCGCGCCGATGCGCACGAACAGCGTGCGCGTGTTGCCATCCGGTTCGTTGAGAGCGACCTGCGCCTCGTTGATCCGGCGCGGCCGTTGCCGGGCCCGCTTCACCAAAGGCGCGACCTCCGGCAGGACGGTGACCAGATCCTTGCCGGCCAGCTCTTCCGGGCTGGCGTTCAGCAGCTCGCAGGCTGAGCGGTTGGGCAAGGTGATCCGGCCCTCGCGGTCCAGGCCGATCACCCCCGCGGTCACGCCCGACAACACGGCTTCGATGAAACGCCTGCGGTAATCGAGCTGCGTGTTGGCGTCCAGCAATTCGTGCTGTTGGCTTTCCAGTTTCTCGGTCATGCTGTTGAAGGCGCGCAGCAGCGAGGCGATCTCGTCGCGCTCGACACCTGGTTGGACCCGCGCCGACAGATCACCCGCGCCAACCTGCTCGGCGGCGAAGATCAATCGACCGATCGGGCGGCTTAGCTGGTTGGCAAAGGCAAGGCCCACCCACACGGCGGCCAGCAGCAAGAGCAACGCCACCATGAGAAAGATCATGGCAAAGCGGATCTGTAGATCGGAGCGTTTGCCCTCCATCTCCTCGTAGAGGGCCGCCGCACCCCGGCTGCGGTCCATATGGCCCAGTACTCGTGAATCTACCGGCCGGCCCACGTACAGGAACAAGTCATTCAAAGTGTCTAGGCGCACCAGCGCATGGACCCGGTCTTCCGCCCCCGAGGTGAGAAGAACGACCCCGCCCTCACGGGCCCGGTCCAATGCCCATCCCGGAATCTGCGGCTGGAATGACAGCAGCCGGCTAAATCCGGCACGCGCAAAAAGCCGGCCCGAACCGTCGAACACCACGGCTTCCGTGAGGGACCGCAAGACCGTCTGGGTTTCCACCAGATTGTTGAAGGTGGTCGGGTTCATCCACACCACCGACCCCTGCCGGTTGAGGTCCTGGGCCATGGCCAGCACGTCGGCCTTGATGATCTCGTGATGCTCTTCCAGATAAGCCTCGGCAACAGCGACGGATTCCCGGACGGCCGTGCGCACGCGCTCGCTGAACCAGGCCTGCAGGCCAAATTCGAACATCACCACCGTAAAAACCGCGATGATGATCGTCGGTGTTACCGCCACCAGGCTGAACAATGCCACCAGGCGCGCATGCAGGCGCGCGCCGGCCGCGCCACGTTTACTTGCAACCCACAGATAGACCAGGCGGCGCGCGATGAGTGCGGCCAGGGCCAGCAGCAGCACCAGATCCAGGTTCAGCAGCAGCAGGATGCCCCAGGCGTCCACGGCCACCGGCAAGTTACCGGTCATGGCGCCGAACGTGGCTATACCGGCGGAAACCGCCGCCACCGCCAGACCGATGGCCAGCTTGCGCTCCAGGTGGACGCGCCGCGACCAACTGAGGAAGCGCCGGTAGGTCCGGCGGGTTGCCCCGGAGGGCGATTCCGCCTGGGCCCGATCGCCGATCGCCTCGGCCGCTCCAGGCAGTCTTGGTTGTTGTATATCAGCCACAGCGTCTTTGTTGTATATTTGCCACAGCTATTTCACAAGCCCGCGGACGACCTGAATGTCCAATTCGCGAATCTTTTTGCGCAGCGTGTTGCGGTTCAGGCCGAGCAGTTTGGCAGCCCGGATCTGATTGCCACGGGTTGCCGCCAGGGAAAGCTCGATGAGCGGGCGCTCGATTTCGCGCAGCACCCGGTTGTAGAGTCCCGAGGACGGCAAGCTGTCCTGATGCGCCGCGAAATAGGTGCGCAGATGGCGTTCGACCGCCGCGCCCAGTGACTCGTCGTCAGGCACCGCGCCAGCGCCTTCCCCCGATGCCGCGGCCGCGACCGTCAGTTCCTTCTGCACAATGTCCGCGCCGATGACCTCTTGGCTGTAGAGCGCGCTCAAGCGGCGGATGAGGTTTTCCAGCTCCCGCACGTTGCCCGGCCAACGATGGCTCCTAAGCAATGCCATCGCCGCCGTGTCCAGTGTTTTGGTCGGCAGCCCTTCGGCCTGCACCCGCTTGAAGAAATGGTGTACCAGCTCGGGTACGTCGTCGTTGCGCTCATGCAAGGGCGGCAGGCGAATCGGCACCACGTTGAGACGATAGAAGAGGTCTTCGCGAAACAGGCCTTGGCGCACCATGTTGCGCAGGTCGCGGTGGGTGGCGGTGACGATCCGGACATTGGCGCGCATTGGCGTACGCCCGCCGACTGTGACGTATTCGCCTTCCTGCAGAACGCGCAGCAGCCGGGTCTGAGCCTCCAGCGGCATATCTCCGATCTCGTCCAGGAAAAGCGTCCCCTCGGCGGCCTGTTCAAAGCGTCCCGGATAGCGCGCGGTTGCACCCGTGAACGCGCCCTTCTCGTGGCCGAACAGCTCGCTTTCGATCAGCTCCCTGGGTACCGCCGCCATGTTGATGGCGACGAAGGGGCCGTCGCGGCGCTTGCCGTAATCGTGCAAGGCGCGGGCCACCAGCTCCTTACCGGTCCCCGATTCGCCGTAGATCATGACGGTCAAATCGGTTGCCATGAGGCGCGCCAGGGTGCGGTAGATGTCCTGCATGGCTGGCGATCGGCCGATCAGCGGCAGCCGTTCTTCCTCGCCGCGGACCAACGCATCGTCCGCGGGCTTTTCGGGCGCCGCCGCCGGCTCGCTGATGGCGCGCTCCACCACCTTAACCAGCTCGCGCAGGTCGAACGGCTTCGGCAGGTATTCGAAGGCGCCGCGCTCGGTGGCCCTGACCGCCGTCAGCAGCGTGCTTTGGGCGCTCATGACCACGATCTTGAGGTCGGGCCGGAGATTGCGGATTCGCGGGATAAGATCGAGGCCGTTCTCGTCCGGCATGATCACGTCGGTGATCACCAGATCACCTTCCCCGCTGCTCACCCATTGCCAGAGGGTGGCCGCGTTCGACGTGCTCCGCACCAGATGGCCCTCGCGGCCCAGGGCCTGGGTCAGGACCACACGAATGGCCTTGTCGTCATCGGCCACCAGAATTGTTGCACCGCTCATGTCTGTCCCGCCTCCCCGCGGTACGCCGGAAGCATCAGGCGGAACACCGTTCTGCCCGGCTCGCTGTCAAACGCGATGACGCCGTCGTGGTCGCCAACCACCTTGGCGACCAGCGCCAATCCCAGCCCCCGGCCCCCGGTCTTGCTGGTGACGAAGGCATCGAAGAGATGCGCCCGCAGGTGATCCGGCACCCCCGGCCCGTTGTCCTGGATGCCGACCTCCAGCGGCAGGTCGACCCGGCTGTCCCCGCCGGGAACCGCTAGGCGGACGCCCTGCCGGTAGCGGGTGGTCAGTGCGATCTGGCCGCCGTCCGCGGGCGCCGCTTCGGCTGCGTTCTTGACTAGGTTCAGCAAGGCTTGAACCAGAAGATCCCGGTTGCCGTAGACCGGCGGCAAGGAGGGGTCGTAGTTCTCCGTAAACCGTACGTCTCGGGCGAAGCCAGTGCGGGCCACGTTGCGCACGTGTTCCAACACCTCGTGAATGTTCACTGCGCGCCGCTCAATGGGCGCGTCGTCGGCGAACATGCCCATGCGGTCGACCAACCCCACGATCCGGTCGGTCTCTTCGCAGATCAAGCGGGTGAGATAACGGTCCTCGTCGCCGGCGTTCTGTTCCAGGAGCTGCGCCGCGCCCCGGATGCCCGACAGCGGGTTCTTGACTTCGTGGGCCAGCAAGGCGGCCATGGCGCTGACCGAACGCGCCGCGTTGCGGTGCACGAGCTGCCGGTCCAGTTGACGGGCGATCGTGCGCTCGTGCAGCGACACCACCACCATGTCGGGAACCTCAGCCACGGACGCGACCTCGATGGAGACGAAGCGCGCGCCGGAGCGCGCCGTTTCGATGCTCACGCCGGAGTCCGACACGCTGTTGCCGTCGGCCTGGACCTGCCGGATGAGCGCCAGGATCGGACTGTCGCCCGGCAGCACAGCGGCGAGAGCGCGGCCGACGAGCGCCGCGGCGCCCAATTCGAAGAACTGTTCCGCTGCCAAATTGACGTAGGCCAGGCGGTCGTCGGCATCCACCACGAAGACCGGCGCGGTGAGCGCCCCCAGGACCGCACCGGGGTCCGTCGAGAATGACGAGCCGCCGGGGGCAGGCTTGGTGCGCAACTGGCTCATGCCGCATCACCCAGCGCCATCTGCACCTCATAGGCTTCGTGGATTCGCGCCGTCACGCGCCGCGGATCTTCTTCCCGGTTCACCGCGGCGCGCACCGCACAGGCGCGGCCCAGACCCTTGACGTACCAACCCAGGTGTTTGCGCGCCATGCGGACGCCCGTACGGGCGCCGTAATGGGACAGCATGGCGTCATAGTGCTGCAGTACCAGCTCCCGTTGTTCGGCGAATGACGGCGCCGCCGGCAGCTGTCCCGTTTTCAGAGCTGCCATGACCTGGCCGATAAACCAGGGACGCCCGCAGGCGCCACGGCCTATCATCACGCCGTCGGCGCCGGATTGGGCCAGCGCCTGCCCGACATCGGCCAGCGAGCCGATGTCGCCGTTGACCAGCACGGGCACCGAGACCGCCTCCTTCACCCGGCGCACGAAGGCCCAATCGGCCACGCCAGTGTACATTTGGCAGCGGGTGCGGCCATGCACCGTGATCATGCGGATACCGCAATCCTCGGCGATCCGCGCCAGCTCCGGCGCATTGCGGTGATCGTCGTTCCAACCGGTCCGCATCTTGAGGGTGACCGGCAGCTGGACCGCCCGCACTGTTGCCTCGAAGATGCGCGCGGCGAGCTTCACATCGCGCATCAGCGCGGAGCCGGCGAGCTTGTTGACCACCTTTTTGACCGGACAGCCTAGGTTGATATCGATCAGCGCCGCCCCGCGGTCCTCGTTGAGGCGCGCCGCCTCGGCCATGACCTCCGGCTCGCAGCCGGCCAGCTGTACGGCCATGGGGAACTCCTCGGCGCAGTTGCCCGAAAGCCGGATGGACTCCTTGGTCTGCCGAATCATCGCCTGGCTGGCGATCATTTCGGAGACGACCAGGCCCGCGCCGAGGCGTTTTACCAGGCGGCGAAACGGTAGGTCCGTAACCCCGGACATGGGGGCCAGAACCACCGGGTCCGCCAGCGTCAGAGATCCGATGCAAATGCTCATGAATTAGGCAAGCTGTTGAAATGCTCAAATCTTGGGCTTTATCGCGCTCCAGACTGGCGGATGCAAGGAGTCACTGAGCCTGAGATTTCAGTAACTGGACGCTTTCGCCGGTTCGAAGCATCCCGGGCCTATGTCATCCTATATTCTGTGGGATTGTATCCTGTGGGCCTCTATCCTGCGGGCCGGTTCGCGGCGCAGTGCCGGAGGGAGAGGATCGTGACATCATCTGTGTTTTCGCTGGACGGAAAGATCGCCTTGGTCACGGGCGCAGGCCGGGGACTGGGGTTCGAAATCGCCAAAGGGCTGGCTGCCGCCGGGGCACGGGTTCTCGTCAACGGACGCAATCTTGCGGGCCTCGCGCGTGCCGCGAAGGCCATCACTTCGGCCGGCGGTTCGGCAGCGCCGCTACAGTTCGACATCGCCGACGAAGCGGCGG
>JAZFZX010000154.1:0-9374 GCA_036444135.1 Kiloniellales bacterium
CCGGGCAGGCTCATCATTTGCGGTTTGCGCAACCGCGGGCATTGGGGCGAAAAGTTAGCGATGAATGGACAGTATCCCTCTGCTCAACTCATCACAGGGCGCTACACAGTGTTGGCGACGAAAAACAGTGGTGGAGAGAGAAGGGTATTGATCCGATTTCGCATGCCACCCGTCTCTGGTGGGATACCCGGCACGGTGGTGTTGATCACAAGAGCAACAAAGTGGTCGCCGGAAGCAATGTTGTGTTTGACGGACGTGATGGGCCCAAAGAGAGTGCCGATCAGGCCCAAAACGCAAATAGGGTTCCGTAACAAGGTGGACCATCGGGGATCATCGGGTAATTCACCGAGGCGATCTTGGCGCGCCGGATAGGAGCGAGTCGCGCCGTAGTGCCGGACACTTCAAGCGACGAGCGCCGCCGCCGGCGGCCAAAAGCGCCCGGCCTCATGGGTGGGGTAAATCGGCCCGCCGGGTGCCCAGTGGATTCCGGGCGGCGCTTGCCCGATGACGCCTGCATCGCGCGTCACGCCGCGCCTGCCCGGATGAACCGATTTTCGCCCATGAAATGGGGCAATATCTATGATTGTTGGTATGAGTTTGGATTTTAGAACCGATCAACCGTGGTCAACAGGACCACGGTCAACGGTCAAAAGGAAAAAGGCCTACCTGGCCACACCTGGTACCACGGCAAGTCTAACGGTTTCCTGTTGATCATTCGTAAACGCGCGGTTCGACGTATCTGTAGATCGTCGACGTGCGTTCGCCGGGGTTCAAACCATCGGGCAACAACGCCCGTCTGCCGGAGAGATTTCGCGGATGGGCGAAAGGGGTCACGCAGTGCTGCGAACGTCGTGATCCTCGAAAGGCTGGATGAGCCGTTCTGGCGGAAATCGGATTGTTACCGTTGTCCCGACGCCCAGTGTGCTCTCGAGGTCCAGAGTGCCGCCATGCAGATCCATGTACTCTTTGACCAGGGGTAGCCCCAGGCCCGTCCCTTCATGCCGGCGCGTCATCGCATTTTCCGCCTGCACGAAAGGATCGAGGACCTTGTCGAGATCCTGCTTGGCAATCCCGCACCCGGAATCCACGACGGAAACCATGCACGCCCCCTGCTCGTCGACCCACGATGACACCTCTATCGTACCACCCCGGGACGTGAATTTGATCGCGTTGGAGAGCAGGTTGATCACGATTTGCCTCAGGATCCTCGGGTCTGCCTGCAAGGTGGGGCTCGTTGCGGGACAGTCGACCGAGAGGGTCACCCCCTGGTGTAGCGCCTTCTCTTTGAACAACCGGAAGCACTGGCTGAAGATCTCCGGCAGGTGAACCTCTTCCTCGTGCAAGGTCAGCCCGCCGGCCTCGGCCTTGGAAAGATCAAGCACGCCGTTGATGATGCCCAGCAAATGCCGCGCGCTGTACAGCACATCGCTGATACAAGACGAATAGCGCTCCGAGCCCAAGGGGCCGAACATCTCCATTTCAATCATCTCGGAGAAGCCGATGATCGCATTGAGCGGCGTGCGCAGCTCATGGCTCATGGTGCTCAGAAACTCGCCTTTGGCACGATTGGCGCTTTCCGCCGTGGCCTTTGCTACGCGAAGATCCGCTTCGGCGTGTTTTCTCTCGGAGATGTCCCGGACGAACATACACGCGAGTTCTTCATCCTCGGATGAACCAACGTAGATCGCTGTCACGTCCGCGGGAAAGAGCTGCCCGTCCTTCTTGTTGAAGTGCAATTCCAGGTTGGTTGAGCCCTGTTCTTTGAGGGACAGCCAATCGCGCGTCCAATCGGCCGGGGAATAGAACGGAGCCAGGTCGTGGATGGTCATGGAAAGCAGCTCTTGGCGACGATCTCCCATATGCGCACAGGCGCCTTCGTTGACATAGCGCACCCGGCCCTCGGACGTGAACCAGAAGGCCGGTATGCTGGCGCGATCCAGGGAGACCTGAGCCAGCTTCAGGTCCTGTTCAGCCTTCGCCCGCCCGCGGATGATTCGCTCCAAAAAGAATACGGCGCTCAAGGCCATCAAGCTTAGAACGACGGTCGGAAAGGCGTTCTCGAATCCCGAGAGCGTGAGCGAAAGTCCATCTGTCCCATGAAATAGCCAAGAGACCTGCGTCATCAAAACCCAGGTGGACGCAAACAGGCACAGTCCGGCCAGAAACCCGAAGCGCCAATCGCTAAAGCGCCGGAGCAGAATGAGGCCCGCGCCAACGGAAAATACACTGATCACAATTGCGAGGAGCAAGCTGATGATCACAGTACTGATTCTCTCTCACTCAGAACCGTCGAACGTTAAACGACCGACATCCCATGGCGGCGCAATAACGGGGTCGGATGCCGATTGTTGCAATTCGTCAAACATATCCCGCGAATGCTTAAATAATGTTTTAGGATGCGCCCGCGAAATGGCTGAGCGGGACGCGGTTGTCGTTGTTTTCTGCGGGATACCGGCTGCTGGCCGAGTGCCTTAGCCCTTGCCGAACGCGGCCTCTGGCGCTTACCAGCCCGGGTCTGTCTTCTGATTGGCGGTTTTTCGGTACTGCTGGATCTTCGTGGACCGCAGGCCGCGAACGCCGTGTTTCGCGAGTGAATCTGCCCAAGACAGAAATTCGTCCGTGGACAGCTGATAGCGCTCACACGCCTCGTCCAGGCTGATAAGCCCGCCACGCACCGCCGCAACCAACTCGGCCTTATAGCGAACCACCCATCGTTTGGTGTCGGGCGGCGGAAGATTTTCCAATGTGAGTGGTGCGCCAGACGGTCCAATCGTCTGTACCGCCCTACCTGGGCGCTTGGAATGCATCAAGCTTTTCTCCGTCGTGCGCGTAGCTATGACGGGCCAAGATACCGGCATCCTATTGAAGAAGGCCTAACGCGTAAGGTTAAGACGCTAACGCTCCCGTGAAACCATGACCATCACGTTCGTGAGCGGCTTCGCGGGCGCGCCCTGGTCCGCGAGCCTGGCGGAAACGCGCGCGCTAACCCCTGAGCAGCGGCCGGGTCAGGCAGGTGGGCCCGCCGCCGCCCTTGATGGAGATCTCACGGCCCTTGTAGGCGAACACCTCGCAGCCGGCGGCTTCGAGGCGCTTCCGGGTCTCCGGATTGCCGGCTATCACCAGGCACTTGCGCGGCGCCAGGGCCAGCGCGTTACAGCCCATGGTGGGCCCGTACTCCTCGTCGGGCACCTCGACCAGCGTGATCCCGCGCGCCAGCAGCCAGTTGCGGAACGGCACCGCCATCAGGGGCGAATAGACCAGCGCCAGGTCGTGGTCCAGCGGGCTGATGATCGACATCAGGTGCAGGCACGCCCCGGGACCCTGATAGTGCGGCAACGGCACGGCCTCGACATGCACGCCCGGCCCGAGGATCTCGCGCAGCTGACGAATGCCCTCGGGGTTGGTGCGGTAGCCGTTTGCCACCGCGCAGGTCTGCGCGTCGAGCCAGATGAAATCGCCGCCCTCCAGCAGTCCCTCGCCGGTGATCGCGCCCCGTACCGGCACGCCGAGTGCCTCGTAGTGGGCGCCGACCGCGTTCGGCTCGCCCGCCCTGTAGCCGTTGCGCATGTTGCAGAGGATCGCCCCGCCGCGGGCCACCAGGCTGGAATCCCGGATGTAGATCGACGAGATTCCGAGCCCGCCGTCCCCCGCAAACGGGTCGATGCCGATCCCGGCGTCGGCGAGCACTTGGACGAAAGCCTCGTATTCCGCGAGCGCCGCATCGAAATCCGGGCGTTCGAGGAATTCCTCCTTCGGCCAGGCCGCCTCCAGGTGGGCCTGGCTGCGAAAGGCCGTGCGCGGGTCGCACAGCATCAGCCGGCGGATCGGTGCGTACTCGTTGAGCGGCTGGGATTCGAGCGCCGAAGCGGGCGCGACGGTCCTCACGTCCCCGGCCATCGTCATGCTCCGTCCCCCAATGCAAAATCCGGCGCGAGCGCCGCAAGCTCGCGCTTGAAGGGCACCGGTTCGGGCGGCGGCGCATCCAGCTCGCGCGCGAGGCGATGCCCGGCATAGACCGCCGCGGCGATCGTCGAAGGGGCCAAACAGTCGCCGATCCGGGTGAGCGACTTGATGCCCGCTTCGCTCAGGGCGTCCGGTTGGCCGGTCAGCTCGTGATAGAGCGCGTCCTCCGGCAGGCGCGCGGTCACCATGACCACCGTCGCGGCCGCCAGCGTCGTCCGGCGGCCGGTGTAGATGCAGGCCACCTCCACTTCGCCCTCGCCGACCGCCGCCAGAGATTTGAGGGTCACGATCTCGACACCCCGTTCCACGAGCCGGCGGTGGATGTGGCCCTGCTCGAGAGTGTTCTGGGTCCAGGCCGAGACCAGCCCGGCCGGCGTGACCAGCGTAACCTCGCAGCCGTCGCCGCGCAGCTTCTCGGCCAGCACCCCGCCCAGATAGAAATGGTCGTCGTCGAAGATCACCACGGGCCCGGTCGATGGGCCGCCCGCCATGACCGTCTCCGGAGTCACGACGTTGTCACGCTCGCTGCCCGGAATGGGTTCGTGATGTTGGCGCCCGAGCCCGTCCTTGCGCCAGCGCGCGCCGGTGGCCAGCACCACGCGGGCGAAACCGAACTCCAGGACGTTCTCGGCGCTGAGCTGGCTGGCCGGATAGATCTCGACGTTGGGCATCTGATGAAGCTGCTGCATGCGATAGTCGCGCACCCGGCCCCAGGCGGCGAGGCCCGGCAGCCGGCATTCCGCGGCCACGCGCCCGCCCAGCTCCTCCTCCGCCTCGGCCAGGGTGACTGCGTAGCCGCGCCGGCCGAGCGCCCGCGCGCATTCGAGACCGGCGGGCCCGGCCCCGACCACCAGCACCGCGTCCTCCGAACCCTTGGGCGCGATGGCCTCCGGATGCCAGCCGCGGCGCCATTCCTCGCCCATCGCCGGGTTCTGGGTACAGCGGATGGGGACGCCCGTGGTGTCGCCGCTGGCGCAGATGTTGCAACCGATGCACTCTCGGATGTCCTCCAGGCGGCCCTCATCGATCTTGCGCGGCAGGAAGGGGTCGGCGATCGACGGCCGCGCCGCGCCGATGAAGTCAACGATGCCGCGCCGGATCTGGCCGACCATGGCATCGGGCGATGTGAAGCGGCCGACGCCGACGACCGGCTTGCTGGTGACCTGCTTGACGAACGCGATATACGGTTCCTGAAATCCCTCTTCGCCGAAGCGCGAGGTCAGGGAATCGTTTGCCCAGTCGCTCACGTTGACGTCCCACAGGTCGGGCAACTCGGCCAGCATCTCGACGATCTCGCGGCCTTCGCCCTCGGCGGTGATGCCGCCGGGGCCCATCAGTTCGTCGACCGCCAGGCGCACCGCGACGGCGCAAGTGTCGCCCACCGCCTCCTTGGTGTCCTCGATGATCTCGCGGAGCAGGCGCACCCGGTTCTCCAGGCTGCCGCCGTATTCGTCGCTACGCCGGTTGTGGCGACGCGAAAGGAAGTGCATCAGCAGGGTCAGCCCGTGGCCGGCGTAGACGTAGACGATGTCGAACTCGGCCCGCTTGGCGCGCAGGGCGGCGTCCCGGTGCCAATGGCGCAGGGTCTTGATGTCGGTCTTGTCCATGGTGCGTGCCTGGACCGGATCGTATGTGGCACAGGGCGTATGCGAAGGCGCGAGTGGCGGCTCGCGCGAGTGGCGGTTGGCCACATGATAGCCCTGGTGCACCAGCTGAATGCCGGCCAATGCCCCGTGCGCGTGGACCGCCTCCGTCATGCGGGCGAGCGCCGGTATGTCGCCGTCGTCCCACAGCCGCGCCTCGGCATAGGGCGAGACCTCCGTGGACTGATGAATCTCACATTCCTGGGTGCAGACGACGGCCCAGCCGCCTTCGGCCTTGACGCCGCGCATGGCCGCCTCGGCGCTGGGATAGCGATAACCCATGCCCGAGCAGTGCGGCACCTGAAAGAAGCGGTTCCTGGCCGTCACCGGCCCGATCTGCACGGGCTCAAAGAGAACGTCGTAGCGCGGGTCGCGCGCCATCACTGCCTTCTCACCGGGGCGATCCCTTTACCAGCGCCCGCTCGCCGCCTGCATGGCGTCGCGCGACAGGCGGATCGGGAAGCGCTCGCGGATCGCCGCGTCCGTCTTCGGGTCGATGTGACTGGGATAGTGGGCCGAAAGGACCTCGACCGCCTTGGCGTGGGCCCGCTCGAGAATGTCCTTGGAGCCCTGCTGCTCCCAGGCGCCGGGCGGGGTGCGGTCGCCGACCTCCGGATAGAGGTATTCGCTCTCCATCAGTTCCAGGGTCTGCGGGTGGCCCAGGTAGTGGCCGGGGTCGAGCGCCACCTGCTTGATGGCCTCGACCGACAGCGTCTCTTCGTTGACCTCGATGCCGCGCACGGTGCGCAACACCATGCCGATGAGGTCGTTGTCGATGACCAGGGATTCGAACGAACAGCCCATGAGGCTGCCCAGCATGCCGGCCGCCTCGCACACCCGGTTGCAGCCCGCGTGTGCTGCCAGGGCCGTGGTCACGCCCTTTTCGTAGCCGGCCTGGGCATCGGGAATCTTGGAATCGCTCATACTGGCGCCGACGCTGTTCGGCAGGTCGTAGAACTTGCCGATCTGCACCGCCGCGGCGGCCAGCAACGCCTCCTCGCCGCTGCCGCCGGAGAACGCCCCGGTACGCAGGTCGGAAACCAGCGGCCACATGGCGAAGGTCATGGGGCAACCCGGCTTGACCAGATTGACAACCGCGAGACAGGACAGGGCCTCGGCGACCAGCTGCACCAGCGTGCCGGCCAGCGATGCCGGGGCGGTGGCGCCGGCTTGCGGGGCCACGGCGATGTCGCTGACCAGCCCGAGCTTGCTGGTCTCGATCATGATGCTCAGATTATCCTCGCCGAAGCGCAGCGGCGAGACGATGGGACAGCCGCCGAACACACAGAAGGGCCGCTCGACGAAACGTCCCTCGCCGCCCAGCACCAGATCGAAGAACTCGATGGCGGGCCGGATATGGCTGCGGTCGGCGAACGACATGGACAGCGGTTTTTCGGTGGCCGAAATCTGGGCGTAGAGGATGCCGATGTCGTGCTCGAAGGGATCGGCCATGTCGGTCGCGATAACCGGCTGGCCAACCAGATGAACGTTGTCCAGCCGGTCGATCAGGCGCACCAGGTCGTAGACATCGACCAGCGTCGACGGGCGATAGCGGCGCGTCGCATATTCGAATATCGTGACGGCGGAACCGGCGGTGCAGAAATGCACGCGTTTGCCCCCGGCGCGGATGTCGTAATCGGGTGAACGGCGGCCGCGCGCGTAGACCACGTACTCGCGGCAGGCGTCCGCGATCACGTCCTCGATCAGGCTGCGCGGAAAGCACAGGCGGCCGTGCTCGTTGAGGCTACAGCCCTTGACCAGCGCAATGTCGGTGAGCTCCTCGGTCGGGTCGCCGATGCCCGTGGTTTCCAGGATATCGAGGGCCGCTTCGTGAATGCGCCGGATGTCCGTTTCGCTCAGCGGTTGGAAGGCACCGCCCGTCATCCCCGGCCGGACCACCTGATCTGCCTTGCTCGTCTGGCGCATGGCCACGCGCGCCGCGCGGCCGCCGCTGCGCCGGCCCGCCCGTTGACGGACCTGCTGGCCGACATCGCTCTGGCCGATCAGCGGCCCGGTGATTTCTTTCGCCATCGCGACCCCTCCCTACACCCGAAAGCGGCTTGCGCCTCGAACCGACGAACCGCCGCGCCCGGCCAATAACGACTTCACTGCTGCCTGAAATGACCTGCCCCAAAGGGAACCTGCGCGCACCATTTTGGAGATCCACCCGCCGGCGCGCAAGCCCCGGACAACGCGCGACCGTTGCCAGAGCCTTTGGCCGCCATCGAGGCGTGCGATAGTCTAGATCTGCATTTCAAGGCGTCTCGCCCATGGCGACCTCCGACCTCACGTCCAAGTTCCTCGGCTGCCTGATCGGCAAGGCCCTCGGCGACGCGATCGGCGAGCTGGCCTTTGCCATGCCCGCGGAGGCAGCGTTGCGCCGCCACGTCGCGAAGGCCGACGTGCTGGTCTATACCGACGACACTGCCATGGCCCTCGGCATCGCCGAATCCCTGGTGGAGGCCGGCGATCTGGACCTTGAACACCTGGGCCGCCGCTTTCACGACAACTTCCTGAGGGAGCCGTGGCGCGGTTATGGGCCCGGGCCGCCCAGCATCTTCGCCGCGGTGGAGCGCACCGGCCTGCCCTACCGCCAGGTCGCCGGGCGGCTGTTCGGCGGCGAGGGCAGCCTGGGCAACGGCGCGGCCATGCGCGTGGCGCCTGTCGGGCTCGCCTATCGCGCCAGTCCCGAATTGGCGGAAAAGGCGCGGCTCTCGGCGGCCGTGACCCATACCCACCCGGTCGGCATGGACGGCGCGGCCGTTCAGGCAACGGCGGTGGCGCTGGCCACCGTCCTGGACCCAGAGGCACCGCTCGACCGCCAGACCTTCTGCAGGCGTCTGATCGGCGCCGCCCAGAGCCCCGAAATCCGCGGCCGGATGGAATTGGTGCGTACCCTGGTGTCCGACGGCGCCCCGGCCAAACAGGCGGCGGACGCGATCGGGCGCAGCGTGGCCATGCAGGAATCCATGCCGTTTGCGATCTTTGCGTTCCTCAGCCATCCGGACTCGTTCGAGGACTGCCTTTTCACCGCGGCCCTGAACGGGGGCGACCGCGATACCCTGGCCGCCATGGCCTGCGCCATCTCCGGCGCCTATCTGGGCCTCGAAGCCATTCCGGAGGCCTGGCGGGCGCGGCTGGAAAACCATGACTTGATCGCGGCGCTGTCGCGCAGGCTTGCGCGGATGGCGCTCTGAGCGCCTGGGCGGTCTGCCGCGACGCTTACAATCCTCGGATCTTGCGGGAAAATTCCGGATCGTCGATGGTCGTGACGGCCGGATCGATGCGGCTCTTTCGACGCAGCTCCTCGAGCGGCACACTGCTGTCGAGCACGCCGATCTCATAAATCAAGGCATCGGAATAGCCCGGCAGAATGGCCCGGTAGTCCAGGTAGATGTCCCAAACCGAGAGCCGCTCGGCGTGTTGCAGGATGTTGTTCGTGCAGTTGTCGGCCAGGGTGTTGTAAAAGGCCGGCGTCTCATAGATTTCGTTCATGGTCCCGAGCATGGCGAACAGAAGCCGCCGCATTTTTTCGGTCTCGACCTTTATTTCGTAGAGGTGGACGCGCTCGCCGCGCACATGGGTCCGCACGCCGATCACGTCGCGCTCGTCGGTCGCCAGGTAGATCAGCTCGTATTCGCGCAGAATCCCGCGCAGCGGGCTATAGCTTTGGCCCTCCGCCTGGCGCGCCTCGACCGAAATGGTCAGGTACTGGCCATCCTGGAACCCGAAACTGACGAAGGTGTGGGCCATGCCGTAATCGAAGAA
>JAZFZX010000155.1:0-3426 GCA_036444135.1 Kiloniellales bacterium
TCGCCCTTCGACCTTCCGGAAGGCGAGTCCGAGCTGGTGGCGGGCTTTTTCGTCGAGTACTCCTCGATGCCCTTCGCGCTCTTCTTCCTCGGCGAATACGCCAACATGATCCTCATGTGCGCTCTGACGACGATCCTGTTCCTGGGTGGATGGTTGCCGCCCTTCGATATCGCGCCGTTCAATTGGATACCCGGGCCGATCTGGTTCGCCGGCAAGATTGCGGTTCTGCTGTTCTGCTTCCTGTGGATCCGGGCGACCTTCCCGCGCTACCGCTACGACCAGCTCATGCGCCTGGGCTGGAAGGTTTTCCTGCCGTTTTCGCTGCTGTGGGTCGTGCTGACGGCCGGCGTGGTGGTGGCCTTCGACCTGTTCCCCAAGGGTTAGGGGAGGCGGTCTTGTCAAGGTGTAGAGATTGGCGCCCTATGGCGAACGCAGGACAAAGAAATAGAAGCGTCTGCGGCTTCATGAGGGGGTGACGAAGATGGGCTTGATCGACCGTACCGCACGCGCGCTGCTCCTCGGCGAGCTGCTGAGCGGGATGTCGCTCACCCTGCGCTATTTCTTCCGGCCCAAGGTGACGCTCAACTATCCCTACGAGAAGGGGCCGCTGAGCCCCCGATTCCGCGGCGAGCACGTGCTGCGCCGTTACCCCAACGGCGAAGAACGCTGCATCGCCTGCAAGTTGTGCGAGGCCATCTGTCCGGCCCAGGCGATCACCATCGAGGCCGAGCCGCGCGAGGACGGCAGCCGCCGCGCCACGCGCTACGACATCGACATGACCAAGTGCATCTACTGCGGCTTCTGCCAGGAGGCCTGCCCGGTGGACGCCATCGTCGAGGGGCCGAACTTCGAGTTCGCCACCGAGACCCGCGAGGAGCTGTTCTACAACAAGGAAAAACTACTGGCGAACGGCGACCGCTGGGAACACGAGATCGCGCAGAACCTGGAGGCCGATGCGCCGTACCGCTGAGGTCGGCTATGGGGGTTTTGAGGCATGGGGAAATCGGTGTTGCAGACAAGGCCGTCGCGTGAGTTAGGGGCCCCTGCATGATCATCCAGGCGCTGGCCTTCTATCTCTTCGCCTTTATCGCCGTGGCCGCGGCGGTCATGGTCATTTCCGCGCGCAATCCGGTGCACTCGGTGCTGTTCCTGATTCTGGCGTTCTTCAACTCCGCCGGCCTGTTCGTGCTCATGGGCGCAGAGTTTCTCGCCATGATCCTGGTGGTGGTCTACGTGGGCGCGGTGGCGGTGCTGTTCCTCTTCG
This sequence comes from Kiloniellales bacterium, assembly GCA_036444135.1. Taxonomy (GTDB): domain Bacteria; phylum Pseudomonadota; class Alphaproteobacteria; order Kiloniellales; family JAKSDN01; genus JAZFZX01. Next base: position 1,265 of record JAZFZX010000155.1, read on the forward strand.
TTGTTATGATGCTGGACATCAACTACGTCGAGATGCGCCAAGGTTTCCTGCAATACCTGCCGATCGGGGCCATGGTCGGTTTGGTCCTGCTGGTGGAACTGGCTCTGGTGGCCGGCGCCTGGGTGGTCTCGCCCGAGGCCGAAGCGGTCGCCTCGCTGCCGATCCCGCCGATCGACGAGGTGCACAACACCGCCGCCCTGGGAAACGTGCTCTACACCAAATACGTCTACCTCTTCGAGGCCGCCGGCCTGATCCTGCTGGTGGCGATGATCGGCAGCATCGTGCTCACCCTGCGCCGGCGCCAGGACGTGCGCCGCCAATCGATCACCCGGCAGATCACCAGGAAGCGCGGCGACGCCATCGAGCTCATAGACGTTCCGTCGCGGACGGGGGTCTAGGGATATGCTCGAAATCGGCCTCGCCCATTACCTCTCGGTCGCTGCGGTCCTCTTCACCCTGGGGATTCTCGGCATCTTCCTGAACCGCAAGAACGTGATCATCATTCTCATGTCGATCGAGCTGATGCTGCTCGCCGTCAACATAAACCTGGTGGCCTTCTCGGCGCACCTGAATGACCTGGTCGGCCAGATTTTCGCCATGTTCGTCCTGACGGTCGCGGCGGCGGAGGCGGCGATCGGTCTTGCCATCCTGGTCGTCTATTTCCGCAACCGCGGCTCCATCGCGGTTGAAGACATCAATATGATGAAGGGCTGAGGAAGCGCGCGCATGGAAGTCGCCATCGTCCTGCTGCCGCTCGTCGGCTCGTTGATCGCCGGCCTGTTCGGGCGCCTGATCGGCGACCGCGGCGCGCAGCTGGTGACCTGTACGCTGTTGGGTATCTCGGCGATTCTGGCGGTCCCGGTGTTCATCGACGTGGCGCTGAACGGCAACGCCCGCGTCGTCGAGGTCTTTACCTGGGTCGATTCCGGCACCTTCGAGGTGTCCTGGGCGGTCAAGGCCGATACCCTCAGCACAGTCATGATGCTGATGGTGAGTGTCGTTTCGTGGCTGATCCACGTCTATTCGATCGGCTACATGTCCCACGACAAATCGATCCCGCGTTTCTTCTCGTACCTGAGCCTGTTCACATTCTTCATGCTGTCGCTGGTGTCTGCCGACAACTTCCTGCAGATGTTCTTCGGCTGGGAAGGGGTGGGCCTGGCGTCCTACCTGCTGATCGGCTTCTGGTACGAGCGGCCGAGCGCCTGCGCGGCGGCCATCAAGGCTTTCCTGGTGAACCGGGTGGGCGACGTCGGCTTCGCCCTGGGCATCATGGGCGCCTTCGTGCTGTTCGGGACGGTGGCCTTCGACCAGGTGTTCGCCGCGGTCCCGCAGTTCGTCGATCACCAGTTCAGCTTTATCGGCATCGAAGGGCATGCGCTGACCACCATCTCGATTTTGCTGTTCATCGGCGCCATGGGGAAATCGGCCCAGCTCGGCCTGCACACCTGGCTGCCCGACGCCATGGAGGGGCCGACCCCGGTTTCGGCGCTGATCCACGCGGCGACCATGGTAACGGCGGGCGTCTTCATGGTCTGCCGCCTGTCGCCGATCTTCGAATACGCGCCGGTCGCCCTGCAGCTAGTGACCTATGTCGGGGCGCTCACCGCATTCTTCGCGGCCACCATCGGGCTCACCCAGTTCGACATCAAGCGGGTGATCGCCTATTCGACCTGCAGCCAGCTCGGCTACATGTTCTTCGCCATCGGCGTGTCGGCGTACGGGGCGGCCATCTTCCACCTCATCACCCACGCCTTCTTCAAGGCCCTGCTGTTCCTCGGCTCGGGTTCGGTGATCCACGCCATGTCCGACGAGCAGGACATGCGCAAGATGGGCGGCATCTGGAAGCTGATCCCGATCACCTACGTGGTCATGTGGATCGGCTCGCTGTCGCTTGCCGGCATTCCGCCGTTTGCCGGATATTTCTCCAAGGACATGATCTTGGAAGCGGCCTTCGCGGCGCAAAGCACCCACGGCATGGTCGCCTTCTGGCTCGGCATCGCCGCCGCCTTCATGACGGCGTTCTATTCCTGGCGGCTGTTGTTCATGACCTTCCACGGCCGGCCGCGGGCCGAACGCCACGTGATGGATCACGTCCACGAATCGCCGCCGGTCATGACCATACCGCTGATCGTGCTGGCCGTGGGCGCCGTCGTCGTCGG
>JAZFZX010000156.1:0-3366 GCA_036444135.1 Kiloniellales bacterium
GTTCCCGTCCGTGGCCTCCGTCACCCGGCCCACCACGCGCCGGTCGGCAGCCACGAGGACCTGCTCGCCTACCTGGTCCGCCGGCTGCTGGAAAACGGTGCCCACAGCTCCTTCGTCAACCGCATCGTCGACGAGAAACTGCCGATCGAGGAGATCATCGCCGACCCGGTCGAGCACACCCGGGCGTTGGCCACGGTCCCGCATCCGAGGATCCCTCTGCCGGCCGATCTCTATGGCGCGGAGCGGCGCAACTCGGCCGGCCTCGACCTCGGCGATCCCATGGTGCTGGCGCCGCTGGCGGATGCCATGAGTGCGGCGGCCGTGCCGGGCTGGCAGGCGTCGGCCATCGTCGGCGGTGAAGAGCGGGGCGGGGAAGCCGCCAAGGAGGTGCGCGACCCGGCCGACCTGCGGCGCGTGGTGGGCCGGGTGACGGAGGCCACGGACGGGAACGTGCAAGCGGCGCTGAGTCTGGCCGTGGCGGCGGCGCCCGGCTGGGACGCTACGCCGGCGGACGAGCGCGCGGCCTGTCTGGAGCGCATGGCCGACCTCATGGAGGCGGAGCAAGCCGGGCTCATGGCGATCTGCCTGCGCGAGGCCGGCAAGACTCTGCCTGACGCCGTGGCCGAGGTGCGCGAGGCGGTCGATTTCTGCCGCTACTATGCCCTCAGGGCGCGCCGGGAAGCGGCCGGCGAGGGGGTTATCGGCAGCGCGCAGGGGCATGGGCACGGCGTCTTCGTGTGCATCAGCCCGTGGAACTTTCCGCTGGCCATCTTCACGGGCCAGATTGTGGCCGCGCTGGCCAGCGGGAATACGGTCATCGCCAAGCCGGCCGAGCAGACTCCTCTCATCGCCGCCCAGGCCGTGCGCCTGCTGCACCGCGCCGGTGTGCCGCCAGAGGTGCTGCACCTGCTGCCCGGCGACGGCGTGCGCATCGGCGGTGCCCTGGTGGCCGACCCGCGCACCGCCGGCGTCTGCTTCACCGGGTCCACAGAGACGGCGCAGATCATCAACCGTGCCCTGGCGGCACGGGCGGGGCCGATCGCGCCGCTGATCGCGGAGACCGGCGGGCAGAACGCCATGATCGTCGATTCGACGGCGCTGCCCGAACAGGTGGTGGCGGACGTGCTGACCTCGGCCTTCCAGAGCGCCGGCCAGCGCTGCTCGGCCCTGCGCGTGCTGTTCGTCCAGGACGACGTGGCCGGGCGCGTGCTGGCGATGTTGTCGGGCGCCATGGAGGAGCTTCGCCTGGGCGACCCGGCGCTGTTGTCGACCGACATCGGCCCGGTGATCGACGAGGAGGCGCGCGGCGTGCTCGACTCGCACATCGCCCGCATGGGCCGCGAGGCCAGGTTGATCCAGCGGGCGCCGATGGGGGTGGATTGCGGGCAGGGCACCTTCGTCGCGCCGGCCGCCTTCGAGATCGAAGGGATCGATGTGCTGGAGCGCGAGGTCTTCGGGCCGGTGCTGCACGTGGTGCGATTCGCCGCCGACCGGCTCGACCGGGTGATCGATTCGATCAACGCCACGGGCTATGGCCTGACCCTGGGTGTTCACAGCCGCATCGATGCCACGGCCGACGACATCCACGCGCGCCTCAGGGTCGGCAACACCTATGTCAACCGCAACCAGATCGGCGCCGTGGTCGGGGTTCAGCCGTTCGGCGGGCAGGGCCTGTCCGGCACCGGACCCAAGGCGGGCGGCCCCTATTATCTGCCGCGCTTCGTGCGGTTGGCGGTCTCCGAATGCGAGCCCGCCGAGGACGCGCCCGCGCCGCCGCCGGCGGTCGGGGAGCTGCCGGAGCGGCTGACCACCGCCATTGCGGCGGCGCGCCGGGCCCAGCCCGACTGGGCCGCGACGCCGGCCGAAACGCGCGCGGCCTGTCTCGAGCAGGCGGCAAACCTGACGGCGGCGCGGGGCGGCGAGGGCATGGAGGATGCCGCAGGCGTGCTGCGCGAGATCGCCGGCCTAGGGCGAGCCGAATTCTCCGAGACCCTTTCCTTGCCGGGCCCAACCGGCGAGCGCGACGAGCTGAGCCTCCATGGCCGCGGCGTCTTCCTCTGTCTGGCTGGCGGGTCTGCGCCGCTGACGGCGGTGGTCGGGCAGGCCGCTGCAGCCCTGGCTGCGGGCAATGCCGTGATCGCGGTGGCCCCCAGTGCCGAGGCGGCGATCGCCCTTGGCCTGGTGCCGCGCGCCGCCGTTCCGGCCGACGTGCTTCAGGTCGTGTCGGCGGAGGATGTCCCGGATACGCGCGCGCTTGCCGGCCAGGCGGAGATCGACGGGATCGCCTTTGCCGGGCCGGCGTCCGAGGCACGATCGCTGAATCGCGCGTTGGCGGCGCGCGACGGTGCCATTCTGCCGTTGATCATCACCGGCGCGGAGGGGGCCTTCGGGCTCCATCGTTTCGTGACGGAGCGCACGCTGTCGGTCGACACCACCGCCTCCGGCGGCAACGCCACACTGATGTCATTGGAGGAAGAGGCGGCCTAGCGGCGATTGCTAGCCGGAAAAGGCCGGACCGACCGCGGACGTGCGCCGTTCAGGCCGCCGCGGAGGTGGCCGCAGGCTTGCGGAAGTGCTCTTCGGCCAGGCGGTCGGCGGCCTCGGAGGTGGCCTGGCCGGCCTGGTTGGCGCGCCTGAAGATCTTGGCGAGGGTATCGCCGATCTCGGCGACGTGGGCCAAGGCGCGTTGCCGGTCGAACCCCGGGCCCTCGTGGCTGACGTAGGTCACGCCGCCGGCGTTGATCACGTAGTCGGGGGCATAGAGTATGCCCCGGCGGCGCAGCGCGATGCCGTGACGGGGTTCGGCAAGCTGGTTGTTCGCCGATCCCGCGACCACGGGCGCGCGCAGCCGCGCGATCGTTTCATCGTTGAGAATGGCCCCCAGCGCGCAGGGCGCGAAGACGTCCACCTGGGCGTCGTAGATGGCCTCCGGTGCGACCGGGTCCGCCCCTAGCTCGGCCACGACCTTCTGGACCGAATCGTCGTGAATATCAGTCACGACGAGTAATGCGCCCGCCTCGGCCAGCGCACGGCACAGCGCATGTCCCACGTTGCCGAGGCCCTGGACCGCCACCCGGACCCCGCGCAGCGATTTGCGGTCGAGGCGGTGCGCGACCGCGGCGCGGATACCCGTCAGGACGCCGTAGGCCGTCGCCGAAGAGGGATCCCCGGCACCGCCCGCTCGGGTTCCGGCTACATGGCCGGTCTCGCGTGCCATGGCCTCGACATCCTCGACCGAAATTCCCACGTCCTCGGCCACGATGTAACGGCCGCCGAGGGTTTCCACGAAACGGCCCATGGCGCGGAACAGGGCCGGGCTCTTGTCGCCGCGCGGATCACCGATGATGACCGATTTGCCGCCGCCCA
>JAZFZX010000157.1:0-2405 GCA_036444135.1 Kiloniellales bacterium
CAGGCCAACTCCGAGCATTGTCGCCACAAGATCTTCAATGCCGATTGGGTCATCGACGGTAAAGTGCAGCCAGGCTCGCTGTTCGACATGATCCGCGTGTCACACAAGCAAAACCCGAAGGGTACGATCGTCGCGTATGAGGATAACGCCGCGGTCATCGAAGGTTTTCGGGTGGCGCGATTTTTCCCTGATCCGGGTGCGAACGAGTACGCCTACCACGACGACGATACGCCCATCGTCATGAAGGTCGAGACCCACAACCATCCGACCGCGATCTCCCCCTATGCGGGCGCCGCCACCGGCGCCGGCGGTGAGATCCGCGACGAGGGCGCCACCGGACGGGGCGCCAAGCCCAAGGCCGGCCTCACCGGATTCTCCGTGTCCGATCTGAACATCCCCGGGGCCGAGCGGGCGTGGGAGCGGGACTGCGGCAAGCCGGGCCGTATCGCCAGCGCGCTGGCGATCATGCTCGAAGGCCCTATAGGTGGGGCGGCCTTCAACAATGAGTTCGGCCGGCCGAATCTGGGCGGGTACTTCCGCACGTTTTGCGAGACGGTCGACGGCGAGATGCGCGGCTACCACAAGCCCATCATGCTGGCCGGCGGCATCGGCAACGCTCGCGCCCAGCACGTACATAAGGCCGCGATCCCCGCCGGCGCGAAGCTGATCGTGATCGGCGGGCCGGCGATGCTGATTGGCCTGGGCGGTGGCGCGGCCTCGAGCATGGCGAGCGGCAGCAGTGTCGAGGATCTCGATTTCGCCTCAGTGCAACGCGACAACGCCGAGATGCAGCGCCGCTGCCAGGAACTCATTGACCGCTGCTGGGCGCTGGGGGCGGGTAATCCCATACTCTCGATCCACGATGTCGGGGCCGGCGGGCTGTCGAATGCGCTGCCGGAGCTGGTGCACTCGGCGGGCCGTGGCGGACGCTTCGAGTTGCGCGCGGTGCCGAACGCCCAGCCCGGCATGTCGCCGATGGAGATCTGGTGTAACGAGGCGCAGGAGCGTTACGTGCTCGCGATCGAGGAGGCAAATGTTCCCGTGTTTCGCGAGCTGTGCGAGCGTGAACGTTGTCCCTTCGCGGTGATCGGGGAGGCGACGCAAGATGAGCGGCTGGTACTCGAGGATGCCTACTTCGCGCCGCCAGGCGGTGCTAACGACACAGCCCGCGGCGCGAGGCATGAACCGCGCAGCAAGCCGATTGATCTCGAGCTTTCCGTGCTGCTGGGCAAGCCGCCGAAGATGGTGCGCGACGTGCGCCGTCGCAAGCGCAAGCGGGCGCGCTTCAAGAGCCGTGCCATCGATGTCAAAGAGGCCGCCTACCGGGTGCTGCGATTGCCGGCGGTGGCGGATAAAACCTTCCTGATTACGATCGGCGATCGCAGCGTCTCCGGGCTCGTGTGTCGCGACCAGATGGTCGGGCCATGGCAAACGCCGGTCGCCGATGTCGCTGTCACGGCGAGCGGCTACCATGGGGTTACCGGCGAGGCGATGGCGATCGGCGAGCGCACGCCGCTGGCGCTGGTCGATCCGGCGGCCAGCGGGCGCATGGCCGTGGGCGAGGCATTGACCAATCTTGCCGCCGCGCGCATCGAGAAGCTGCCGGACGTGAAGCTGTCCGCCAACTGGATGGCCGCGGCCGGCCACCCGGGCGAAGACGCCGCACTGTACGACACGGTGCAGGCGGTGGCGACCGAGCTGTGCCCGGCGCTCGGGATCTCGATCCCGGTGGGAAAGGATTCGCTCTCCATGAAGACCGTGTGGCGCGATGCCAGCGGTGAGGAGCGCGCGGTGACGGCGCCGTTGTCGCTGATCGTGTCCGCGTTTGCGCCGGTGACGGATGTGCGCAAGACCTTGACGCCGCAGCTGCGCCGCGACAGCGATCAAACCGAGCTCATACTGATCGACCTGGGGAAGAAGAAAAACCGCCTGGGGGGCTCGGCGCTTGCGCAGGTGTACCGCGAGGTCGGGCACCAGGCGCCGGATGTCGACGACCCGCGCGTGCTGCGGCTTTACTTTCACGTGATCCAGGCGCTCAACGAGCTCGGGTTTATCCTGGCCTATCACGATCGCTCCGACGGCGGGCTGTTCGCGACCGTCTGCGAGATGGCCTTTGCGGGGCGCACGGGCGTGCGCGTGGACCTGAGCGCGCTCGGGCGCGATCCGGTGGCGGCGTTGTTTAACGAAGAGCTGGGTGCGGTGCTGCAGGTGCCCGTTGAGCGCAAGGCCGGCATCTTCGGCGCACTGAAGCAGGCGGGACTCGGGAGTTACGTTCGATCCATCGGCACCCTGAGCGACGATGATGCCATCTCCTTTAGCTACAAGGGCCGCACCCTGTTGAACGAATCGCGGGTGGCGCTGCAGCGCGCGTGGTCGGAGACCACGTTTCACCTGCAATCGCTGCG
>JAZFZX010000158.1:0-3424 GCA_036444135.1 Kiloniellales bacterium
CGTCCGCCGACACTGAAGCGACAGCGGCGCTCTCGCGCCCCTGATCGACAATTTCTACCCAGACACCGCATGAAAACCTCTTTCCGGTCGGCATGCAAGAGAGTTGTCATTATTCCACAATTTTCCACAGAATTTGCCTGGAATTCGGGCTGAGATCCACATAGGCTAGGTGCTGTTTTACCGCCGAGGAGATGCCCATGCTCCCGCTGGCACGCCATTCCGCCATCCTGAAGGCGGTCACCGCCCGGGGAAGCTGCAGCGTCGCCGAGCTGGCCAGCGAGCTCGAGGTGTCCGGGGAGACGATCCGCCGCGACATCAAGCAGATGGCGCGCGAGGGGCTGGTGCGCCGCGTTCACGGCGGGGTCGGCCTGCCCGATCTGCTGCGGGAATCGAGCTTCCGCCAGCGCCTCGCGGAACACGCCGAAGCCAAACAGACCATCGCCCGCCTCGCCGCCGCGCAGGTCCGCAACGGTGATTCCCTGATGATGGATACCGGCAGCACGACGGCCTATGTGGCCCACGCGCTGTCCGGCCACCGCAACCTGCTGCTGGTCACCAATTGCACGGAGATCGCCCGCCTGCTGGCCAATGGAAACGGCAATCAGGTGTTGCTGGCGGGCGGCGAACTGCGCGCCGACGACGGCGCCGTTTTCGGGGCCGAGGCCGTCCGTTTCGTCAACGGATTTCGATCCCGCCTGGCCATCCTTTCCATCGGCGCGATTCACACGAGCGACGGGTTCATGGATTTTCACCTTCAGGAAGCGGAATTTTCGCGCGCCCTGATCGCCCAGGCGAACCAGGTGGTCGTCGTGGCCGATCATTCGAAGTTCGGCCGCCATGCCCCGGTGAAAGTGTGCGGTTTTCGCGATGTGAACAGCTTGATCACCGACCAGCCGCCGCCCAAGGCCATCGCGCGGCACCTGGCGGAAGCCAAGGTCAAGGTCATGATCGCCGCGGGCGATGCGCCAAGAAACGGCGACCCTGGATCGCCGCTCGGCCAATCCGGCGGTTGAGCGGGACCCGGCCTGCGAACCGAACGCGCACCGGAGCAAGCGGGATCGAGAGACGCGGGACTACCAGCTACTGCTTGCGGCGCCGGCGGCCGGATCGTCCGCAAGCAGACGGTAGCGGCTGGCGTCGCGCAACACCGAACAGGTCAGCGTCTTGAGCTCGTAGGGTTGCTCCACATTGAACAGCCGGGCGTGGCGGATACCGCTCGGATCGCCGAAAATCGCGCGGACCTGCCAGACGGTGGTGGCACCGTCCACGCGATAATACTGCTGTCCCTTTCTGACGTCCTGTAACTGCATACATCTAACCCTGATCGACAGACTTTCCCCATGTAAATGGAAGCACAAAATCGCAACCGGTCCAAGAGCCTTGCGGTGAGATTCGAGGGGGTGGTGCTTTTTCTCGGCCGTAGGGCGGGAGGAACGGCGTGCCGCAGGCGGAGGATCGCCTTCAGATTCGTCAACGGCTTCGGTTTTTTCCCGCGCGCCAACGGGCGAGATCGGCGCCGCTGTCGATGTCGCTCAGCTCCGCGAGTTCGGCCACTCGGAGGCCGCCCAGGCCGGCCAGCGTATCGGCGCGGGCGTACGGGCCGCCCCAGCGCACGCCGGCGAACGGCAGCCGCAGGCTGGGCCGCCGCCGCGCCCCGATCAGCCAATAGCCCCCGTCGCTGGCGGGACCGATCACCCAATCGTGGCCGCCGAGGCCACAGAAGGCCGCGGCGACGTGCCCGGGACCGATATCCGGGATATCGGAGCCGACGATCACCACCGGACCGGACGGCAAACCGGCAAGTACCCGGCCCATGCGGGCGCCGAGATCGCCCCCGCCCTGCGGGATCGGCCGCCAGGGGTGCGGCCACGTGCCGCGCCCGGCGGTGGCCGCCCGGTCCGGGGTCACCGCGACCCAGCAGCGCCAGCGCCGCGCGCAGCCGAGACGGCGCAGCAACGCGGCCGAGGTCGTGCGATAAAAGCGCCAGGCCGCGACCGGGCCGACATCGCGTGCCAGCCGCCGCTTGACGGTGCCGAGCCGGGGCGCGCGGACGAACACGACCAGGTGCCGCTCAGCCGTCATCGCCGTCACCTGTAGAGCCGCTTGAGCGCGCCCGGCGGCACGCCCAGCAGGTAAAGCGCGAGGACCATCAGGTTCCTGGCCGGACGCCGCCACCAGCCGCCGTGGCGGTAGCGCGCCGCCGAGGTGATGGCCAGCGCCTCCAGGTGAACCAGCCGGCGGCGGCCGATGCGGCGCACCAGATCCACGTCCTCCATCAGGGGCAGCGGCCGGAACCCGCCGAGCCGCCGGTAGAAAGACGCGGCGATCAACAGGCCCTGGTCGCCATAGGGCAGGCCCAGGCGGCGCGCGCGCCAGTTGGCCAGGCGGGCGACCCGGCGGGCCGGCGGCGCATCCTCGTCGAAGGCCAAGCGAAAGACCGCGGCCCTGTTCTCATTTCCGGCCTCGTCGATGAACGCACGGACCGCCGCGGCCCAGCCGGGCGCGAGGCGGGTGTCGCCGTGCAGGAACAGGAGCCAGGGGGCCTCCGCCGCCGCCGCGCCGGCGGCCAGCTGGGGGCCGCGGCCGCGCGGCGCTTCGATCAGCCGGGCGCCCCACCCTTCGGCCAGCGCCGGGGTCGCATCGGACGATCCGCCGTCGGCCACCACCACCGCGCCGATCAGCCCCGCGTCGCGACCCTCGCCCAAGGACTCCAGCACCGCGCCCAATTCCGCCGCGGCGTTAAGGGTCGGGATCACGACATCGATGTGGGGCCCGGACATGCCCCCGGACATAGCACAGGAGGCCGCCGGTGAGTCCACGTTAGGCTCCGGCATCGCTTTTCCGCTCACCCGGCCTATGCTACCGCTTGGCCCTATGCCACAAGCGCCCGACATGGCCGCCTTGGCGGCAGCGTTGAAGCGCCTGACCGGATTCGACGATGTCGATGCCGGGTCCCTGGAACCACTTCGTTTCAAGGGCCTGGCCCACGACCATCTGGCGATCGGCGGGCGCGACCTGTTGCTGCGCGTTCCCAAGCAGAGCCAGTTCGCCCTATCGGCCGCCGACAACCTGGCCTATCAGGCGGCCTGCTTCGAGCGGGTCGCCGAGAGCGGCCACGGTCCGCGACTCTGCGGCCTGATCGCGCCGTCGGCGGAGATCCCCATGGGGGCGCTGGTCGTCCAACGCATTTTCGGCCGCCCGCCGGCCCTGCCCGCAGACCTGCCGGCCTTCGCCGAGGCCATGGCCCGGGTCCACGCCCTGCCGCTGCCGCCGGCCGCCGAGAGGCCACCGCTGGCCGACCACCAGGATCCCGTGGCCGACGCTCTCTCCGAGATCGAGGGGCAGGCGGCGTTCCTGGAAGAGACCGGGCTTGCCGCCGGGTCGCAAGCGGAGATCGAAGACGAGCTGGCCTGGGCGCGTGACT
>JAZFZX010000159.1:0-9915 GCA_036444135.1 Kiloniellales bacterium
ATGACCGGGCAGCCCGACTTCGCCCACTTCGTGATCGACTACGTGCCGGACGCCGCGCTGGTCGAGAGCAAGTCGCTGAAGCTGTTCCTCGGCTCGTTCCGCAACCACGGCGCCTTCCACGAGGACTGCACGCTCATGATCGCCAAGCGCATCGAGGAAGCGATCGAGCCCAAATGGCTGCGCATCGGCGGCTATTGGTATCCGCGCGGCGGCATTCCGATCGACGTGTTCTACCAGTCCGGCCCGCCGCCCGACGGGATCTGGCTGCCGGACCAGGGCGTGGCGCCCTATCGGGGCCGCCTCTAGGTCCGGATCGGAGCCGCCCATGCCCCAGGCCGAAGACGCGACGGACCCGACGGACTCGGCGGAAGGCGCACCGCATCCCGATGCGAAGGCCGCGATCCGCGCCCAGGCAATGGCGCTCGGCTTCGACGCCGTCGGTTTCACGGAGGCCGCGCTGGCGCCCCAGGCACGCCACGACCTTTCGGACTATCTCGCACGCGGCTACCACGGCGACATGGGCTGGCTCGCCAACCGGCCCGAGGCACGCGCCGACCCGAAAACACTATGGCCCGAGGCGCGCAGTGTGGTCGTGGTGGGGCTCAACTATGGGACCGCTGCCGATCCGCTGGCGCCGCTCGCGCGCCGGGACCGCGGTACCGTTTCAGTCTACGCCCAGGGCCGCGACTATCACGACGTGGCCAAGAAAAAGCTCAAGGTCCTGGCGCGCTGGATGGCCGATGAGCTCGATTGCGCGGTCAAGCTGTTCGTGGACACCGCCCCGGTCATGGAGAAAACCCTGGCCGAGCGGGCGGGCCTGGGCTGGCAGGGCAAGCACACCAACCTGGTCTCGCTCGACCTCGGGTCCTGGCTGTTCCTGGGCGAAATCTATTGCGATCTGGAGCTGGCGCCCGACGCGCCGGGGGCGGATGCCTGCGGGTCGTGCCAGCGCTGCCTCGAGGTTTGCCCCACGAACGCCTTCCCGGCGCCCTACCGGCTCGACGCGCGGCGCTGCATTTCCTATCTCACCATCGAGCACAAGGGTCACATCGCGCGCGAGTTCCGCGTGGCGATGGGCAACCGCATCTATGGCTGCGACGATTGCCTCGCCGTGTGCCCCTGGAACAAGTTCGCCCAGGTGACCCGCGAACCGGCACTGCTTCCGCGCTCGGAGCTGACGGCCCCGCGCCTGGCCGACCTGGCCGAGTTGGACGACGCGGCCTTCCGCCGCCTGTTCGCGGGCTCTCCCATCAAGCGCACCGGCCGCGACCGCTTCCTGCGCAACGTGCTGATCGCGGTGGGAAACAGTGGGGAGGCTGGGCTCGCGGCGGTCGCCCGGCGGCGGCTCGACGACGCCTCGCCGCTGGTGCGCGCCATGGCGGTGTGGGCGCTCGCACGGCTGAGCCCGGCCGATTTCGAAAGCGAACGCGCCGGGCGGCTGGCGATGGAACCCGACCCGGACGTGCGCGACGAATGGGCCGCGGGCGCCTGAGGCGCCGTTACTGATTTTCCGAAGGCGGCGGGGGCGGCGGATCGCAGATGTAGGTGACGCGCACCGGTTGTAGGACGCTGCAGCCGTTCCAGAATGTGTTCTGGTGCTCGACCAGCAGTCGCCCGTCCGCGCACAGTTCCGCGGCCACCTCGCGGACCTCCTGCTCGTCGTTGATCCCCTCGCCGTAGCAGAGCGATATGCGGTGCGCACGCGGGCTGAACGGCGGATCGGCGGCCGGCAGCTCGGCCTCCGCAGCCGTTTCCCAGGGCGGCGTGACATCGCGGTCCACCGGGTAGGGCCGCGTCGTGCAGGCGGCGAGACCCACGAGCAGGGCCGCACCAATCGCAGCGCGGGAACGGTTGGGATGCACGGCCATGTCTCTCTCCACGGTCACCGCCCCGGCGCATCGCCGCGCCGGTGGAGTGCGGCCTTTCCGGGCGGCAGGAGACGGATCGTGGCGGCTCTGATATCATGGTTGCCGCGACTGCGCAGCGGAAAACGGCACGAACGTGACCATTGGGCACCTCGGGATGACACTCAGACAGGCGCGCATCCTGGCCGCGGCCGGGCTTGCCCTGACCGTATTGCTTGGGGCGCCGAAGTCGGCACCAGCCGATGAGTTTCTGACCGGGCAGCTGCTGGTCGCCGGGCCCAACCTCGCGGACCCGAACTTCAGCCAGACCGTCGTCTTCATGCTGCGCCACGACCCCAGCGGCGCGCTGGGGCTGGTCGTCAACCGGCCGATGGGCACGGTGCCGTTGGACCGCCTGCTGCAGGCGCTCGAAAGCGCTGGCGACGGCGAGAAACCGGAACCTCCGCAGCCGGAGCAGGGCGAATCAGCCGACGGCAATCCAAGCTTGCCGGTGTTCTACGGCGGCCCCGTCGAACCCTTCGTCGGATTCACCCTGCACAGCCGCGATGTCATGCTGGAGAACAGCGTGCCGGTCGACGACGAGACCGCCTTGAACGTCCAGAACGACGCGCTGCAGGCCCTGGCCGAGGGCGCCGGGCCGCACCAGATGATCTTCCTGCTGGGCTATTCCGGCTGGGGGCCGGGACAGCTCGAAAGCGAACTCGAACGCGGCGACTGGTACGTGGTGGAGGCCGACCCGGGCCTGATCTTCAGCGAAGAGCCGGCACGCACTTGGGAGCGGGCCGTGGCCCGCTTCAGCACCGAGCTTTAGAGAACAGGCGGCGGCCTCTCAGCAGCCGGGGGCAGACCCGCCGAAATGAATCCCGCATTCGGTCTTGGCGACCCCTGCCCAGCGGCCCGCGCGCAGGTCCGCTCCGGGCGCGACCGGCTTGGTGCAGGGCTCGCAGCCAACCGAGAAGTAGCCCTCGGCCAGCAGCGGATGCTGCGCCAGCTGGCGGGCGGCGAAGGCCGCCTCCACGCGGTCCAGCGACCAGCCGGCCAGCGGATTGATCTTCACCTTGCCGTCCACCGCCTCGAACGGCGGCAGATCCCAGCGCACGCCCCCCTGATAGCGCTTGCGGCCGGTAATCCAGGCGTCGAAACCCGCGAGCGCCTGCCGCAGAGGCAGGACCTTGCGCAAGAAGCAGCAGGCGTCGGGGTCGCGCCGCCACAAGGCTCCATCGGGATCGCGGGTGAATAGCTGGGACCAATCGGGCGCCACGCTCCGCACGTCGCGAAGGCCCAACTCGGCCACCAGTTGGTCGCGGTATTCCAGGGTTTCCTCGAAGTGCTTTCCCGTGTCGAGGAAGATCACCGGCACCGACGGGTCGATGTCCGCCACCAGGGCCAACAAGACCGCGGTTTCCGTGCCGAACGAGGAGACGACGGCGACGCGGCCGGGAAACTCGCGTCTTATCACGGGCTCCAGCAGCTGGGCCCCGTCGCGGCCCGCATAGCTCTCGCTCAAGCTCGCTGCAATGTCCGAGGCGTCGATGTCGCGACCGAGGGGCATGGTCACGTTCCCTGTCCCAAATACAAGCTGTTGCGGTTCAATAGGCCCAGGCCGCGGCGACGGAACGGGTCCCGGCCGACGGCTTCGCGAGTGCGCCCGGCGGCACCGAATCGTCCGCCGGCGTTTCGCCTGTCTTGGAACAGCCCTTGGGCCGTGCGGCCCGGCGCCTCTCGCGCAGACTCGAGGCGAACGGCCGGCCGTCGGCCGTCGGCTGGTACCAGACCGAGATCTCGCCAATCGCCGCCGCCCAACGGTCCAAGGCATCGTCCGCGGCAACGGCGAAGGCGTCGAAGCCGCACCTGTGCATGAACAACAGCTGGTCCTGCAGAATCTCGCCGACGGCCCGCACCTCGCCCGTGAAGCCGTAGCGTTCGCGCAGCAGGCGTCCGTACGAAAAGGCGCGCCCGTCGTTGAACTTGGGAAACTCGAGGGCGACCAAATCGAAATGCCCGAGGTCTTCGGCCACCCCGGCCGGCGATTGGTCGCTCTTGAGCCACAGGCCCAAGGGCGCGTTGCGGCCCGCCAGCGTCTCGCGTTCGGCCTGCCAGCGCTCCAGGCTGACAATCACGGCTGTGCCCGGCTCCGGTTGCGCGTCGTCTTCGAGGCGCAGCCAGGTGTCTTCGACCACACGGCCGTCCTTAATGAGTGGCATAGAGCTTCTCCTTGAAGGGCTGCAGCCCAACCCGGGCATAGGTTTGCAAGAAGGCTTCGGCTTCGTCCTCACGCAGGTCCAGATAGGCATCGACGATGGTCTCGACGGCGTCCACCACCTCGTCGTAGCTGAAGGACGGCCCGACGATATCGCCCAGCGCGGCGTTCTCGTCAGCACTGCCGCCGAGCGTGATCTGGTAGAACTCCTCGCCCCTCTTATCGACGCCGAGGATGCCGATGTGGCCAACGTGATGGTGGCCACAGGCGTTGATGCAACCTGAGATCTTGAGTTTCAGCTCACCGATGTCGTGCTGGCGCTTGAGGTCCGCAAAGCGCCGGCTGATGGCCTGAGCGACGGGGATCGAGCGCGCATTGGCGAGGTTGCAGTAGTCCAGGCCCGGGCAGGCGATCATGTCGGAGATCAGCCCCAGGTTCGGGCTGTCCAGGTCCAGCTCGCCGAGCCCCTGCCAGAGTGCGTAGAGGTCGATCTGCCGTACGTACGGCAGCACCAGGTTCTGTTCGTGGGTGACCCGGATCTCGCTGAAGCTGAAGCGCTCGGCCAGATCGGCCAGCCCCTCCATCTGCTCCGCCGTTGCGTCGCCGGGAATGCCGCCTTCGGGCTTGAGCGAAATGTTGGCGATCGCGTAGCCGGGCTGCTTGTGGGCCGCCACGTTGGTCTTGACCCATTGGGCGAACGCCGGGTCCTCCAGGTGCTTGGCCACGAAGGCCGGTTGGTCCGCCGACAACGCCTCGTACAGCGGCGGCGCGAAATAAGCCTTGATCCGCGCGATCTCGTCGGCCGGCAGCGCGAGGGGGCTGTCCTTGATGTGCGCCCATTCCTCTTCGACCATCCGGGCGAAGACATCTGGACCCACGGCGTTGACCAGGATCTTGATGCGCGCCTTGAACAGGTTGTCGCGGCGGCCGAGCTGGTTGTAGACGCGCAGGATGGCTTCCAGATAGGACAGCAGGTGACGCTTCGGCAGGAAGTCGCGGATGGTCTTGCCGATGATGGGGGTGCGCCCCTGGCCGCCGCCCACGATGACCTCGAAGCCCGCCTCGCCGGCCTCGTTGCGGCGTATGTGCAGGCCGATGTCGTGGACGCGCACGGCGGCGCGGTCGTGCGGCGTTCCGGTGACGGCGATCTTGAACTTGCGCGGCAGGAACGAGAACTCCGGGTGCAGCGTCGACCACTGGCGGATGATCTCCGCGTAGATGCGGGGATCGTCGATCTCGTCGGCGGCGACGCCCGCGTACTGGTCGGCGGTCACGTTGCGGATGCAGTTGCCGCTGGTCTGGATGCCGTGCATCTCCACGTCGGCCAGATCCGACAGAAGGTCCGGCACCTCTTCCAGCCGCGGCCAGTTGTACTGAATGTTCTGGCGCGTGGTGAAGTGGGCGTAATCCTTGTCGTAGCGCCGCGCGATGGTGCCCAGCTGCCGCAGCTGCCGCGACGACAGGGTGCCGTACGGGATGGCGACCCGCAGCATGTAGGCGTGAAGCTGGAGGTAGAGCCCGTTCATCAGGCGCAGCGGCTTGAACTGGTCTTCGGTCAGATCGCCGCTGACCCGGCGGCGCACCTGGTCGCGGAACTGCTCGACCCGCTCGCGGACCAAGGTCTCGTCGAACTCGTCGTAGCGATACATCAGCCGATCCCTCCGGCACCACTGGCGCCGTGCATCGCTTGCTTGCCAAAATTCAGATGCGTGGTCGGCCCCTTGGCGCGGATTTTCTCGCGGGTGCCAATCGGCTTCGGCCGGCCGGCTTCTTCGGTCACGTCCATGAGGTAGGGCCCAATCACCAGAAGGTCGGTGACGGCCTTTTCCCCCGCCGCCTCGAGCCGCGCCGCGCCATCGGCGCCGTCGACCATCTCGGCGTCGTCGAGCCACAGCGACCAGGTGCCGTCGGCCGCGAGGTAGACCACATCGCCCTCGCGCAGCAGATTGGCCGTTATTACCTTGAGGGACATGGCGCGCGCCTCCTAACCCGCCGCCTGCAGCGGCACGGCATCGGCCAGCGCCGCGGCGGCGGCCAGGCTCACCACCTCGCCAATCAGGATCAGCGCCGGTCCTTCGATTTCACGGTTGCGGATCATCGCTTCGAGGGTGTCCAGGGTGCCGATCTCGATGCGCTGGTCGGGCAACGTGCCCCTGGACACCACCGCCACCGGCGTGCTGGCCGCGCGGCCATGGTCGATCAACTGCTGCGCCAGCCGCCCGGCCGTGGACAGACCCATGTAGATCGCCACGGTGTGCCCGGCCCGGGCCAACGCCACCCAATCGAGGTCGGGCTCGCCGTCGGCGCCGTGTCCGGTCACGAAGGTTACCGCCTGGGCCAGCCCGCGGTGGGTGAGCGGTATTCCGGCCGCCGCGGCGCAACCGGCGGCCGCGGTGATGCCGGGAACGAAGTCCACCTCGACGCCGTGCCGGCGCAGGAATTCCGCCTCCTCGCCGGCGCGTCCGAAGATGAACGGATCGCCACCCTTGAGGCGCACCACTCGCTTGCCCGCCCGCGCCAGGCTGAGCAGCAGCGCGTTGATCTCGTCCTGGTCTGCGCTGTGGTCGCCCTTGGCCTTGCCGACGTAAATCCGCTCCGCGTCGCGGCGCGCGCGATCGACGATCTCAGGCCCCACGAGCCGGTCATAGACCACCGCATCAGCCGTCTGCAACGCCGACAAGGCGCGCAGCGTCAGCAGATCCGGATCGCCAGGACCGGCCCCCACCATGGTGACCCCGCCCTTGAGTGCCTGGCCCGAAGAGCGGCGGTTGACAAGGGAGAGCATCGCTTCCCGGGCCACATTTTCTTCTCCGGCCAGCACGCGGCGCGCAACCGGACCGTCGAAGAAGGACTCCCAAAAGACGCGGCGGGCCCGGCCGTCGGGGACCGTCGCCGCAACCGCGGAGCGGAAGGTTTCGGCGAAGCGGGCGAGCCGCCCGAGGCGCGCCGGCAGCGCGGCCTCGATCGCCGTGCGCAGGCGCCGCGCCAGGACCGGCGCCGCACCGCCTGTGGAAATTCCGATCACCACCTGACCGCGGTCTACGATCGCGGGCGTGACGAAGGTCGAGAGATCGGGGCGATCCACGACGTTGACCGGCAGTCCGGCGGCTTTGGCCGCTTCGGCAACCGCCCGGTCGACGCCGTCCACGGCCGTCGCGCTGACCGCCAGAACCTGACCCCGCAGGTCGCGCGGCCGGAACGGACGCCGATGAAGCACAATCTGACCACCGTCCGCCAGGGCCGTGATTTCCGCCACGGCCTGCGGCGCCACCACGGTGACCCGCGCGCCGGCCTTGCGCAGCAGGCGCAGCTTGCGAGCCGCGGGCTCGCCGCCGCCAACCAACAGGGCCGGGCGATCCGACAGATCCAAAAACGCGGGGAAATACTTCATTTAACAAAAATCCTGTGTAATATTTCTGCTATTCCCCAGATTGAATTGCGAATATAGAGATTTAACACTGAAAGTCAAGGTTTCCCAATCTATTCTACCGTTATATATTGTGAAAAAAAATCCCACGCCGATCGACTCGAAACCAAGCCGAAAGTTGCCCTTTGGACACGCCCGACGGGCGCCGCTCTGCACCGGGACGGGCGCGCGCCGCTCATTCCACATCGGCGCCCGCCGCCCGCAGCCCTCCGGGCCTCCTCAGAACCGCACAGGCTCGCCCACGAATCCTTGCCGGCGAGGAGCAGCCGCCAGGTGGACCGCCGCCAAGTGACCACCGCTAGGTAACCGCGGCTAGGTAACTGCGGCTAGGTAACTGCGGCTGGCGGCCGGTCGTCGTCCGGCGACTTAACCCTGTCTCTTCACCCTGTGCGGAAATTGAGCAGGACAAAGCAGGTGAAATTTGCATGCCGCGAGTGTTCAAGTACCAATCATGTGAAATCCGCAAAATTCTTAAATATTAATGGTTAATATTAATAGTTAATTTCCGAATACGACCAGATTATAGACAACTGTTACTCAATTTTGAACAAATATTACTTGCAGTTCTAACTAAAATACCTACAATATTCTTCAACACTGTCGGCGACCAACAAGGAGTGATCCACCGCCACGCCGCTGCCGGCCGGTCAGGGATACAGGACCGAGAGTTAGACAGAGACGTGACGTGCAATGATTGGAACATTCTTATCCAAGCGACAGCCCGCAGCGGGCACGCCGAAGCGTTGGATCACGCCCTGGATCGGACTCCTGGTCCTTCTGGCGGGGTTGATCCTGCCGGCGCCGGCGCGGGCACAGATCGATATCGTTGAAGAGATCGACTGCCTGGCGCTCAACATCTATTTCGAGGCGCGCGGCGAGTCCGATCTCGGCAAGATCGCCGTCGGCCACGTCGTGCTCAACCGTGTCGCGGACACGCGCTTTCCCGAGACCGTGTGCGCCGTGGTCCAACAGGGCGGCGAAAAGACGCTGCACCGCTGCCAGTTCTCCTGGTGGTGCGACGGGCGCAGCGACAGCCCCCGCGACAGCCAGGCCTGGGGCCAAGTCAAGGCCGTGGCCCGCAAGGTGTACTGGGGCTTCTCCCCGGATCCGACCGCCGGTTCGTTGTGGTACCACGCGGCGCACGTATCGCCATCGTGGGGCAAGGCCCTGACCCGCGGCCCCAAGATCGGGCAGCACCTCTTCTACAGCGACGACACCATCGCGCCGCGCTGGCAGACGAGCTTAGCGGTCGACTGACGCTCTCGGCCCGCGCTAGACCGGCAAGATCCCAAAGCATTCGCAAGGTCCCTCACCCGCGGCGTATCCGGCCTGCCGTGCCGTTGACCACACATGGTTATCGCTTTGTTAGGGCGAAAGTCCTGCCAATTCAAAGACACGTCCAACAATTCACGCCCCGTTCCTCTCAAGGAAACTCAAGGGCTTAAAGAAACCGCCGTCCAAAAGTTGGACGTGACGGAAGCTGCGCCATGACCGACCACACCTCTCTCGCGGCGGCCAAGTTCGCCTTCATCGAGGCCATCGCCTGTGACCCGTCTTTGTCGGCGCTGGACCTGCGGGTGAACACGCTGCTCATCAGCCGCTATCTGAACAGCGAGCGCGGCGATGCCTGGCCCTCACCCGCACGACTCGCAGAGGAACTTGGCGCAAGCGAGTCCGGTGTGAAGAAGTCGCTCGCCAGGCTGTCTGCCCGATGGTGGAAACAGACGATCAAGGGCGGCGGCAAAGGACACACCAGCCACTATCAACCCCGCTGGGAAACCGTACCCGCCACGGTACGGAAAGAGGATCAAACAGTACCGACGCGGGAACCGTTAGAAGACGAAACCGTACCGAGCCGGGACCCAAACCGTACCGAGCCGGGACCCAAACCGTACCGAGCCGGAACTCAAACCGTACCCGCGTCGGTACTGGAACCCTTAGAAGAACCCTTGGAAGAACCCTATGAGGAACCCTTAGAGGGCCCCATCGAAACAAATATTTCGCGCGCAAAAGCTCCAAACCAACCACCAACCGTTGCTCGGCAAGGAAACGGTGAGAGCTTCACCGACTGGCACACCTGGCTCACCACCGTGACGCGGATGGATAGCGTACAGGCATGGGCATGGTTGCACGAACAAGAGGAACTGTACGGGCGTGACGAGCTAACTAGGCGGCTGGACGAGATACGTGAGGAAGGCCCACAGGGCGTGCCTCTCAGGAACCGTCTAGAAAGCCCGCGCGCGAACGGAGCGGCATAGGGATGCGAATTGTGACTGACGGGCAAATCGAGGCCGGAAAATCGTCGCGCGGCGGGTTCACGAGAAAGACGCTCGCAGCTTGGGGCGTGCCGTGGCCACCGCCCAAAGGATGGAGAACCGCATTACGGACAGGACAACCAGTACGAAAGCGGCGGAAACGATCAA
>JAZFZX010000160.1:0-7208 GCA_036444135.1 Kiloniellales bacterium
ATCGGCTTCGCCACGGCGCGGCTGCTGAAGGAAGCCGGGGCGCGGGTCGGCATTACATCGACCACGGATCGCATTTTCGAACGGCTTGCCGAATTGCCCGGCACCCAGGACGATGCCTTCGCCGGCACGGCGGATCTGACGGACAGAGCCCAGGTCGAAGGGCTGATTGCGGATCTCACGTCGTCGCTCGGGCCGATTGAGATTCTGATCAACAACGCGGGCATGGTGCAAACGGGCGTCGAGGACGACTCGAGGCCGTTTCATGAGATCAGCGACCGGCAGTGGCATTACGGGCTCGACATCAATCTGACGACGGCGTTCCTGGTCACCCGCGCCGTGTTGCCCGGCATGATCGATCGCGGATACGGCCGTATCGTCCAGATGTCGTCGGTTACGGGGCCGGTGGTCAGCAATCCGAAAAGCGCGATCTATGGCGCGGCCAAGGCCGGCATGCTGGGCATGACGCGGGCGCTGGCCATCGAGGTGGCCGAACGCAACATCACCGTCAACTGCATCGGACCGGGCTGGATCGAGACCCCGTCAAGCAGCCCCGAAGAGGTCTTTGCCGGCAAGAATTCGCCCGCCGGCAGGCCGGGCACCGCCGACGAGATCGGCCATGTAGCCGTGTTCCTGGCAAGCGAGGAAGCAAGCTATCTGACCGGCCAGCTCATCGTCGTCGATGGCGGCAATACGATCCAGGAATACAAGGGTCCGGCCGAGGGCTACTATTGACGGGCCGCCGCTCACTCCCACTCGATGGTGCCGGGCGGTTTCGAGGTGACGTCGTAGACCACCCGGTTGATGCCGCGCACCTCGTTGATAATGCGCGTCGTGGTGGCGGCCAGGAAGGCGTGGTCGAAGGCGAATGAATCGGCCGTCATGCCATCGGTCGAGGTGACCGCCCGGAGCGCGCAGACCCGCTCGTAGGAGCGCGCGTCGCCCATGACGCCGACGCTTCTGACCGGCAGCAGCACCGCGAAGGCTTGCCAGATGGCGTCGTACAGCCCGGCCTTCTCGATCTCCTCCAGGAAGATGGCATCGGCCTTGCGCAGGACCTCGCAGGCCTCGCGCGTCACCTCGCCGGGAATGCGGATTGCCAGGCCCGGCCCGGGAAAGGGATGGCGGCCGATCAGGGCCTCGGGCAGGTCGAGCTCGCGGCCGAGTTCGCGGACCTCGTCCTTGAACAGCTCGCGGAGCGGCTCCACCAGGCCCAGGTTCATGCGCGCGGGCAACCCGCCCACGTTGTGGTGCGACTTGATCGTCACCGACGGGCCGCCGGTGAAGGACACGGATTCGATCACGTCGGGGTAGAGCGTGCCCTGGGCGAGCCAGTCGGCGCCGCCCAGCTTGCTCGCCTCCTCCTCGAACACGTCGATGAAGGTGGCACCGATGATCTTGCGCTTGTCCTCTGGATCGGCCACGCCGGCCAGCTTGCCGAGGAACAGGTCGCTCGCGTCGCGGTGCACCAGCGGGATGTTGTAATGGCCGCGGAACAGCTCCGTCACCTGTCGGGCCTCGTCCATGCGCAGCAGGCCGTGATCGACGAATATGCAGCTGAGTTGTTCGCCAATCGCCTCGTGGATCAGCACTGCGGTGACCGAGGAATCGACACCGCCCGACAGGCCGCAGATCACCCGTCCGCCGCCCACCTGGTCACGGATCTTGTCCACCGCCTGGCGGCGGAAATGGGCCATCGTCCAGTCCCCGGCGCAGCCCGCCACCTTGCGCACGAAGTTGGCGAGCAGCCTGGCGCCGTCGGGCGTATGCACCACCTCCGGGTGGAACATCACGCCATAGAAGCGCCGCGCATCGTCGGCGATGATGGCGCAGGGCGCGCCGTCGGAGGTGCCGATCACGCGGAAGCCCTCGGGCAGGCGCACCACCCGGTCGCCGTGGCTCATCCACACCTGGTGGCGCTCGCCCTTGGCCCACAGCCCCTCGGTGAGGCCGCAGGCATCGGTGACCTCGAGAAAGGCGCGGCCAAACTCCTGATGGTCCGAGGCCTTGACCTCGCCGCCGAGCTGGGCGCAGAGCGTCTGCTGGCCATAGCAGATGCCCAAAATCGGCACGCCGAGATCGAACACCGCCGCGGGCGCGCGCGGCGTATCGGCGGCGATCACCGAGGCCGGGCCGCCCGACAGGATGAGGGCACGCGGTTCGAAGGCGCGGATCCGCGCTTCGTCGGTGTTGAAGGGAAAGATCTCGCAATAGACGCCGCTTTCGCGCACCCGCCGCGCGATCAGTTGCGTCACCTGGGAGCCGAAATCGAGGATGAGCACACGGTCGGACATGCGCGGGACCCTATAGCCCAGATTTCCGAAAAGTCCAGCCGTGAGAGGCCGGCGCAGCGCCCCTAGGCACCGACGTTCCCTGCGCCGTGCGCCGCCGCCAGCCACCCGGCCAGGTCCGGCCAGGCGTAGGCCGTCTCGTCCAGCAGCGCGCCGGCGAAGGCCTCCTTTCTTTCGGCCGCGGCGCACCCCCCCACGGTCTGGTAAAAGAACCGTGCGGGGTTGGCCGACAGCACCCAGATGAGGGCGTCCGAAAGGCCCGCGCCCAGCAAGGCCTGGAACAGGCCGGTCAGCAGCGCCCGGCCGATGCCGCAGTCCTGCCAGTCGCCGGCGACGTAAAGCGTGTAGACCTCGCCCGCGTAACTCAGGCCGCAGGGTCGTACCGGACCGCAGTTGCCGAATCCCACGACCTCCCGGTTTCCACCCAGCAGCGCCTCGGCGACCAGCACCGTCTCGCGCACCCGGGACCGGCCCAGCAGGCGGCTCCATTGGCGGGCCTGCCCCGCCTGGGACATGGCGACCAGATAGCGGTCCGGCACCACGCCGGCATAGGCTGCGCGCCAGGCGGCGACATGCACCCGGGCGATCGCCTCGGCGTCTGCCATGACCGCCCTACGAACCCGAAGGCGCGCGTCGCTCATGGCCTCGCCTCCGCCCGCGCGATCGGTTTCGCCCCCCAATTCTCATCCACCCGATAGCCTCCCCAGGCCCGGTCGAAACGGCGCGCGCTCGTACTGCGCCCGAAGGCCCAGACATAGCAGGTCACGGCGTCCGCGTCTGCCGTGCGCGTCGCCGTGCGCGTCGCCCATGCGCGCGGGTCGAATGCGAGCCCTCGCACTCATGTCGCCGAACGCCGCTCGAAAAGGGCGACGAAAAAGCCGTCGGTGCCGCTGCGCGCCGGCGACAGCAGGACGCCGCCGTCGCACGACGGGCAGGGCCCGCTCAGCGTCGCGGCCCAGAGCGGCGTCGGGTCGAGGGCGACGAAGTCCGGCCGCGTGGTCAGAAAGCGCGCGGCCTGGTCCTGGTTTTCCTCCATCAGCAGCGAGCAGGTCGCATAGACCAGACGTCCGCCGGGGGCGACCAGTCCGGCCGCCGCATCGAGCGCGTCCACCTGCGCCGCGCAATGGTCCAACAGGGCCTCCGGGGTCAGCCGCCAACGGGCATCAGGTTGCCGCCGCCACACGCCGCTGCCGGAACAAGGCGCATCGACCAGCACGCGCGCGCAAAGGCCCGCAAGGCCGTCGAGCCAGGGATCGCCGGGGCCGGCGAGCGCGCGCCGTTCCACCGTGGCGCCGGCGCGCTCCAGCCGCGGGGCCATGCGGTCCAGCCGCGCCGAGTCCAGGTCCAGGGCGATCAGGCGGCCCGATCCCTGCATCTCGGCGGCCAGCGCCAGGGTCTTGCCGCCGGCCCCGGCGCAGAGATCCACCACGGTCATGCCCGGCCGCGCGCCGGTCAGCAGCGCGACGGTCTGCGAGGCCTCGTCCTGCACCTCGACCAGACCGCCGCGGTAGGCGCGGGTGCCCATCAGCGCGCGCCGGCCTGCCACCCGCAGGCCGAGTGGCGAGATCGGGGTCGGCGCGGCCTCGATGCCGTCTTCGGCCAGTGCCGCGCGGGCCGCGGCCCGGTCGGTCTTGAGCGTGTTGACCCGCAGGTCGAGGGGCGCCTCGCCGGCCAAGGCCGCGAGCTCCCGCGCCGCCGACGCGCCGAACGCGCCTTCGAATTTCCCGTAGAGCCACTGCGGCACCTCGTGCCGCACCCAGGGCGGCTGCTCCGCGTGATCGAGGGCCTGCCCTTGCAGCCGGGTCAGGAGCGCCGTTTCGTCCGGGTTCAGGGGCGGCGGGTCAAAGCCGCTGCCGCTGCACAGGGCGGCTGCCGCTTCAGGTTCCATTCCCTGGTGCAGGATCAGGGAGGCGAGCGCGCGGCGGCGCGGCGACGGCCCCCCGTCCTCGACGTCTCCCCCGGTGTGCTCGACACACCAGTCGAGCCGCGCCCGGCTGCGCAGCACCGCGTAGACGAGATTGGTGACGGCCCGCCGGTCCTTGGCGCCGGCATAGCGGCGGCTGCGGAAATAGGCGGCCACGGCCTGGTCGGCGGGCCGCGGGTCGGCCGCCATGGCCTCCAGCAGCTCGATGGCCGCCGCCAGCCGCGCGCCCGGCGTCATGAATTTCGCACGGCGGGCGCCGCGGAGGTCCGCGCGCCGGCCGGGCTCCGGCTCACAGATCCTTGCGGTAGTTGGGCGCCTCGCGGGTGACCGCCACGTCGTGCACGTGGCTCTCGCGCAGTCCGGCGCTGCTCACCTTCAGGAAGCGGCATCCGCGCCGCATGTCCTCCACGGTGGCACAGCCGGTATAGCCCATGGCCGCGCGCAAGCCCCCGACGAGCTGGTGGATCACCGTCCCCGCCGGGCCCTTGTAGGGCACCCGCCCCTCGACGCCTTCGGGGACCAGCTTCAACTGGTCGGACACTTCCTGCTGGAAGTAGCGGTCGGCCGAGCCGCGCGCCATGGCGCCGAGCGAGCCCATGCCCCGGTACGATTTGTACGAGCGCCCTTGATAGAGAAACACCTCGCCGGGGCTTTCCTCCGTGCCGGCCAGGAGCGAGCCGATCATGATGCAGTTGGCGCCCGCGGCGATCGCCTTGGCCACATCGCCCGAGTATTTGATGCCGCCATCGGCGATGACCGGGGTCTTGCTGTCGAGGCAGACTTCCACCACCTCGAACAGCGCGGTCAACTGCGGCACGCCGACGCCCGCGATGATCCGCGTGGTGCAGATCGAACCGGGGCCGATCCCCACCTTGATCGCGTCGGCACCGTGGTCGATCAGGGCCTTGGCGCCCTCCGACGTGGCCACGTTGCCGGCCACCACCTGGGCCCGGTTCGACAGCTTCTTCACCGCGCGGACCGCCTCCATCACGCCCTTGGAATGGCCGTGGGCCGTGTCCACCACGATGACGTCCACCTCTGCGTCGAGCAGCGCCTCGGCGCGCACCAGACCATCGCGGCCCACGCCGACGGCCGCCGCCGCGCGCAGGCGGCCGCTCTCGTCCTTGCAGGCGCTGGGGTGCGCCTCGGCCTTCTCGATGTCCTTGACCGTGATCAGCCCGATGCAGCGAAATTCCTCGTCCACCACCAGCAGCTTTTCGATGCGGTGCTGATGCAGGTGCCGCTTTGCCTCGTCCCGCCCGACCCTCTCGTGCGTCGTGATCAGGTTCTCCCGGGTCATCAGCTCGCTGACCGGCTGGCTGCGGTCCTCGGCGAAGCGCACGTCGCGGTTGGTCAGGATCCCGACCAGCGTCCCCTTGTTCCGCTCGACCACCGGAATTCCCGAGATACGGTAGCTGTCCATCAGCGCGAGCGCATTGTCCAGTGGCTCGTCGGGATGAATCGTCACCGGATTGACCACCATCCCGCTCTCGAACTTCTTGACCTTGCGCACCTCGTCGGCCTGGCCCTGGACATCGAGGTTCTTGTGGATCACGCCGATGCCGCCGGCCTGGGCCATGGCGATCGCCAGGCGGCTCTCGGTGACCGTGTCCATGGCGGCGGACATGAGGGGAATGCCCAACTCGATGCTGCGCGTCAGGCGCGTCGTGGTATCAGTCTCAGTGGGCAGGACGGCAGATTCCGCAGGCTCTAGAAGGACGTCATCGAACGTCAGCGCTTCGCGGATCTCCATGCCAATCCTCATTAACGCGATTGGCGCGTCATCATACACAACGCGCTTGCCATGCCAAGCCCATTGCGGCGGGCCGGCGCCAGGCCCCGGGACGCCCCGCGAGGCGTCGCGGTCAGGCGGTCATTCGGAGGGGTCGGACGGATCCTCGCGGACAGCCGGGTCGGCAGCGGCCGCCGGCGGCGGCCCCCGAAACCCGGTCGCGACGACGTAGAGCTCGGCTGATTCCGCGCGGCTGGCCGGCGGTTTCACGTGGCGCACGCGGGCGAAACTTTGCTTCAGGCGGGCCAGCAGCTTGGCCTCTGTGCCGCCCTGCAGGACCTTGGCGACGAACCCGCCGCCCTCGGCCAGCACCGCCTCTGCGAGCGCGAGCGCCGCCTCCGCCAGGGCCACGGTGCGCAGATGGTCGGTCTGGGCATGGCCGGTCCCCGGCGCCGCCATGTCGCTCAGCACCAGATCCGCCGGCCCGTCCAGCGCCGCATCTATGAGTTCCGCGGCTTTCGGGTCCAGCATGTCGGCCTGCAGGAAGACCGCGCCGGGCAGCGGCTCGATCGCCTGCAGATCGACGCCGACCACGCGGCCTTCCGGCCCGGCCCGCTCCACGGCCACCTGCGACCATCCGCCCGGGGCCGCGCCCAGGTCCACCACCTGCGCGCGCCGTTTGATCAGCCGCAGCTTGTCGTCGAGCTGGGCCAGCTTGAAGGCCGAGCGGGCCCGATAGCCGCGGCGCTGCGCCTCGGCCACGTAGGGATCGTTGAGCTGGCGCTGGAGCCAGCGCGTCGAAGAGACCGAGCGGCCCTTGGCGTTGCGCACCCGCACCTTCAAGGGCCGGCCCGTCAGGTTCGAGGATTTGCCGCCGCCGGCCTTGGACTTGGCGGGGCCTCCGCCGCGCGAACCCCGCGGCTTCCGGCTCATGGGCCAGCCATGAGGTTCAGGAGAATCCCTTCGCGCAGGCCGCGGTCCGCCACACGCAACCGGCCCACCGGCCAGGTCCGGCAGATCGCCTCCAGGATTGCGCAACCGGAAATCACCAGGTCGGCGCGCTCGGGGCCGATGCAGGGGTGGGCGACCCGTTCGGCATAGGACATGGCGGCGATGCGCGCGATCACCGCGTCCAGGGTGTCGAAATCGAGGTGCGCTCCGTCCACCTGCCCGCGGTCGTAACGCGGCAGGTCCTTGTGAACCCCGGTCAGCGTTGTGACGGTGCCCGAAGTGCCAAGCATCTGAATCCGGCCGTCGGCCACCT
>JAZFZX010000161.1:0-4521 GCA_036444135.1 Kiloniellales bacterium
CGGCCGGCGCCTGGCGGCCGATAGCCTGTGGTTGCCGGTTGTGGGATGGCGCGGGAGGTCTCGGGCGGCTTGAGATCCTCGTACAGGGCGCGGGCTTCGGCGGCCGGACCGCGCCGCTCACCCAGGGCCAGCACCTTGACGACCCGGACGTGGCGGCCCTGGGAAAAGGTCAGCACATCGCCAGCCCGCACCGTGTGATGGGCCTTGGAAACGGTCACGCCGCTGCACCGCACCCCGCCCGCGTTGCAGGTCTTGGCCGCCAGGGTTCGGGTCTTGAAGAAGCGCGCGTACCAAAGCCACTTGTCGATACGCAAGGTGTCATCGGTCGTGGCGGTCATGGCGGTCATGGCGCGATCTTGAGGTCCTGTAGCTTGGCGAACGGTGAATCGGCCTGCTTGGGCGTGGCGATCCCGGTTTTCTTCCGCCGCCGCGCGGCCGGGGAGCGGAAGGCACCACGGGGCAGGAAAGCAAGGTCCGGCCCACTGTGGTCGATCCGGTAGCCGAGCTCCGGCAATATCACGGCGAGCTCGGCCTCGCCGCAACCGGCGGCCCTTTGCAGGGCCGCGGTCACGGTGAACGCACCCTGCGCGGACAGCTTGCGAACCTCCTTGGCCAAGCGCTCCACGGCATCGACGCGCATCGCCAAAGCCTCATCGCCGCAACCGAGGCGCCGGTAGCCGAGGGTCAGACAGTAGCTGTCCATCAGGCTGCGCCCCCGCGTCTTGGGCCGCTCCAGCGCGCCGCTTTGCAGCAGCGCTCCGGCGATCGACTCCAAGCTCATGACAGCGCGCCCGGGTTCGGGCGGCGCGGCCGGCGCTGCACCGCGGTGCACCGCCCACAGCAGGCCACGCAGCCGAACGGCCCGGGCCGACGACAAGGCCGGCAGGAAGACGCTTGCCTCGCCGAGCCGCACCCCCAGCTTGGAGAGGGCTTTGCGGTCCTCGCGCCGCAAGGCGGCGATCTGCGGCGCCAGCGCCGCGCGCGGCAGGGCGCCCAGGGCTTCGTAAAGCTGGAATGCGATGCCGCGGGCCGCACCGGACAGCTCCGCATCTGCCAGTCTCACGAGGGACGCCAGGTGCCCGCCGACATGGCGATCGAGCCAACCGCTCAACGTGTGGCGCAGCCGCTCGTGCTGGGCCCCGTCGAGCAGGTCGCTTGGGATTGGCCGGACCCGTGGCGCCAGCGGGCTCGGGCCGCGCGCCAGCCGCGCGACGGGCGCCCCGCGCCACAACAGTTGGCCGCCCTCGTCCAGGGTGAAGTTGCCCGCCGCGTCCTGCTCGAGGCGCCGCAGGCGCCGGGGCACCTCGTCCCTCAAGGCCCGCCGGGCGGCGGCTTCCAGCGCCCGCGCTTCTTCGCGGTCGGCGGTCTCATCGGGCGCGAAGCGGAGGCCCTGCAGCCGGCCAACGTACTCACCTTCGACCAGCACGTCGCCATTGGCGCGCACTGCGCCCAGCAGCGGCTCGCCGCCGCGCAGGCGCCGCAGCAGCATGGCGGTGCGGCGGTCGACGAAGCGTTGCGTCAGGCGCGTGTGCAGCGCATCCGACAAGCGGTCCTCGATCGCCCGCGTGCGCTCTTGCCAATGGGCGGCCTCGGGCACCCAGTCGCCGCGGTGGGTCACGTAGGTCCAGGTGCGGATATGGGCGATGCGGGCCATGAGGGTATCGATGTCGCCGTCGGTGCGGTCGATGCGTGCCACCTGGCGCGCCACCCAGTCCACAGGCAGGAACCCGTCGCCGTCGGTCAGATGCCGGTAGATCCGCGTGAGCAGCGCCGCATGCTGATCCGACATGACTTTCTGAAAGTCGGGAATCTGGCAAACCTTCCACAGCAGTCGGACGGCGGCCCGGCCCCGCGCCCGGCCGGAAACGTCCGGATCCCTGGCCAGCGCCGCCAGCGCCAGATGATCGTCGGCCTCCCGGGCCCGCACGAGGGCCGAAAAGGACGGCTGCTGGTCCAGGCTCGCCAACAGCGCCTTGGGCGATTGAAACGACAGGTCGCGGTTGCGCCAGAACAGGCGGTCGAGGGGATCGAAGCGGTGCTGCTCCACCGCCTCGACCAGTTCCGGCGCCATCGCCGGCAATTCGCCGCTGGTACCGAAGGTGCCGTCGTTCATGTGCCGCCCAGCGCGCCCGGCGATCTGGGCCACCTCGGCCGGGGTCAGGCGCCGCGGCAGGCGGCCGTCGAATTTGCCGAGCCGCGTAAAGGCAACGTGGTCCAGGTTCAGGTTGAGCCCCATGCCGATGGCGTCGGTGGCCACCAGGTAATCCACCTCGCCGGCCTCGAAGAGCGCGACCTGTGCGTTGCGGGTGCGCGGACTGAGCGCCCCCAGGACCACGGCGGTACCGCCGCGCTGGCGGCGCATCAATTCGGCCAGGCCATAGACGTCCGCCGCGGAGAAGGCGATCACCGCGCTGCGCGGCGGCAAGCGTGCCAATTTGCGCGGACCCAGGTAGCTGAGGGTCGAGAAGCGGGGCCGGGAGATGAGCTCGGCCTCCGGCACCAGCTTCTTCAACAGGGGCCGAATGGTCGTGGCGCCCAGGAACATGGTCTCGGACTGCCCGCGCGCATGCAGCAGCCGGTCGGTGAAGACGTGCCCGCGTTCCGGGTCGCCGCACAGTTGGATCTCGTCGACCGCCAGGAAGTCGAACGGCCGGTCCAGCGGCATCGATTCGACCGTGCAGAAGAAATAGCGCGCGCCGCGCGGGACGATCTTCTCCTCGCCGGTCACCAGGGCGACTTGGCGCCGGCCCTTGATGCGGGCCGCCCGGTCGTAGTTCTCGCGCGCGAGCAGGCGCAGCGGAAAGCCGATTACGCCGCTGTGATGACCCAGCATCCGCTCGATGGCGAGAAAGGTCTTGCCGGTGTTGGTCGGCCCCAGGACGGCCGTGACCCGCGCTCGATCGTAGGAGCCCATGTCCTGAAGCATCGGGTCTCGCCGGCCGTGGCGCAAGGGGCCTAGCGGGCTGGCGCGCGTTTCCGCGCAGCCGCCTGGCGTCAGCCCGGCCGGGCCCGTCCTTCGACCAAGGGCACGAAGGCGACTGGCAGCATGCAGCGCTCGCTGACGTTCCCGTCCTCGTCCTTGGTGACCAGCAACAGCTCCTGCTCGCCCGCCGAACCGAACAGCCGGAACCGCGAGGCGCTGCGCTCCACCGGTATGGCCAGGCGCCCGCCGGGTGCCAGTTGCTCCAAGAGCGCCGGCGGTACCCGGCGAAACGCCGCAGCGGTCACCACGATGGCATCGAACGGCGCTTGCTCGGGCCAGCCCTGGGCGCCGTCGCCGTGGCGCACCTCGATCGCGTCGTAGCCGAGCCGCGCCAGGCGTGCCGCCGACTCGCGGGCCAGTTCGGGCACCACCTCGATGCTGTAGACCCTGGCGCCGGTTTCCGCCAGCACGGCCGCCTGATAGCCGCAACCAGTGCCCACCTCCAGGATCTTGCGGTCCGGTCCGGGCGCCGCCAGGTCGGTCATGACCGCGACGATGTAGGGCTGCGAGATGGTCTGCCCGTAGCCGATTTGCTGGGGGCGATTCTCATAGGCGACGGCGCGCCGCTGGTCCGGGACGAAGGCGTGCCGCGGGACGCGCGCCATGGCATCCATCACCGCCTCGTCGAGGCTGTCCTTGCCGAGCCAATGACTGGTTTCCGCGACCTCGGCCGTGATCGTCGCGGCCATCGCGGCGCGCTCTCTCTCTATGCGTTCCTCGTCGTCCACCTTTGGCATCGTTCCCGGCTGTTCGCGGCGAATCGGCAGCGCTTCCGAAGCATCCTGCGAGGGGGGTTGCGGGCGGCGCCCACTGGTCACATATCAGGACCGACGGTCACGGCCTCTTTCGAGCCGCCGCCATGGGGAAGAAATCCGCTACGCCGAAGGTCACTATGACAGCCGAAACCCTGTCCTTTCAAGCCGAGGTCAGCCGCCTTCTCGACATCGTCGCGAACTCACTCTACTCGCACAAGGAGATATTCCTGCGCGAGCTGATCTCGAACGCCTCGGACGCCTGCGACCGCCTGCGGTATCAGGCGATCGCCAACCCCGAGCTCGTCGCCGACGATCCGGAGTTCCGAATCCGCCTGTCCGTGGACAAGGCCGCGCGGCGGCTCAGCATTGCCGACAACGGGATCGGGATGAATCGCGAGGAGCTGATCGAGAATCTGGGAACCATCGCCCAGTCGGGCACTGCCGCCTTCGTCGAACAGCTCGACGAGGCCGGCGGCGACGTCACGCAGATCGGCCAATTCGGCGTCGGCTTCTACTCCGCCTTCATGGTGGCCGACCGGGTGGAGGTGATCAGCCGGCGTGCCGGCGAAGCGCAGGTCTGGGACTGGAGCTCCGACGGCAAAGGCACCTTCAGCGTGGCGGAGAGCGACCGCGAGCTGCCGCGTGGCACCGAGGTCACGCTGCACCTGCGCAAGGGCGAGGACGACTTCCTATCGGCCACGGAGATCCGCCGCGTGGTCACGACCTATTCCGACCACATCGCCATACCCATTCTGTTCGCGGGCGAGGCCGAGGGCGAAGGCG
>JAZFZX010000162.1:0-11982 GCA_036444135.1 Kiloniellales bacterium
GCGCACCTTGAAGCCCTCGGCCTCGAGCGCCATGGACACCGAGGTCAGGATATTGCGGTCGTCATCGACGAGGGCAATGGTCTGCTGCATGCGTTTGCCTTGATCTGTGTCGGGGCCGCCCCACCCACGATCGATGCGGCCGGTATAAGACTTGCCTAACCGCCCATGTAGGCAGGAACTCTCTGCAATTCTACATCATATAGGCTGTCACCCAACTATGGCGCTTTTGCGGCTGGTGGCGCGTGCCCCCGGGGATGCCCGTTGACCCGCGCGGGCTTGGCCGGGATGCTGGCGCCATGTCCGATGACACCCAACCGCCCGGCCAGCAGGTGCGGAGGCTCGTTCGAACCGCCGAACGGGCCGGTTTGGCCACCCTCCTGGCGCAGGACGAGGCGCAAGCACCCTACGTATCGCTGGTTCTGGCGGCGAGCGATTACCCCGGCAATCCTCTGCTGCTGTTGTCGGATCTGGCCGATCACACGAAAAACCTGGCGGCTGATCCCCGCGTGGCGCTGTTGTTCGACGGCACCGCCGGCTGGCGGGACCCTCTGGCCGGACCCCGGGCGAGCGTCCTCGGACGCGCCGAGATGTGCCAAGATCCGCATCTCGAGGCGCGGTTCGTGGCGCGTCATCCCGGTGCGACGGTTTACGCCGGTTTCGCCGATTTTCACCTCTACCGGGTGGTGGTCGAACGCGCCCATCTGGTCTCGGGATTCGGTCAGATTCACTGGGTCGATGCCCATGATTTGCTTTTCGATGCCGGCGGCGGCACCGCGCTGGCGGCCGCGGAGGCGGAGATCGTGGCGCACATGAACG
Organism: Kiloniellales bacterium; assembly: GCA_036444135.1. Taxonomy (GTDB): domain Bacteria; phylum Pseudomonadota; class Alphaproteobacteria; order Kiloniellales; family JAKSDN01; genus JAZFZX01. The sequence goes on from JAZFZX010000162.1 coordinate 817, forward strand.
CGGATCACGAGGACGCGGCCCAGCTCATCGCCGAACGGCTGCTGGACCAGCCGGGCGAGGGGTGGCGCCTGGTCGGCGTCGATCCGGAGGGCGCCGATCTGCGCCGCGACGCTCGTTTGGCCCGAATCGCCTTCGACAAGCCGGTGCGCGATGCCGAGGGCGCCCGGGTCGAGCTCGTGCGCCTGACAAACCGCGCCCGCCGGCAGGCCGCCGCGCCGCCGCCGCAAGAAACCGGATGAGGCACGTTTTATGGATGAATCAGCGGTGGCGCCGCCCGGCCGATTGCGTTAACTGTGGTGCCTAACGGGCCGCGGCGAAACGGTCCGCCGAAGATGTCGAAATCGGGGGGAGGATGCCGGTGCCGGACGAAGGACGGGTTGTCAGCTGTTTCGGCCTGGAAGATCAAGGGGTTAAAAACTATCCCGCCGCCCATTGGAACTTGACCCCCAGCGCGCTTTACGAACACAGCCTCGATCGGCAGCTTGCGACTTTGGCCCACGGCGGTGCGCTCGTGGTCTCGACCGGCGCCTGTACAGGGCGGTCGCCCGACGACAAGTTCATCGTCGAAGAACCGGCCAGCCGGGACGACATCTGGTGGGGCGAGGTGAACGTATCCATGACGCCGGCCCATTTCGCGCGGCTTCAAGGCAAAATGCGGGAGCATCTGGCGGGACGCGAGCTGTTTGTTCAGGATGTCTACGCGGGCGCTGACCCGAGCTATCGCCTGGCCGTGCGTGTGGTCAGCGAGAGTCCCTGGCACAGCCTGTTCACCCACAACATGTTCATCGTGCCGCCGGCCGACGCGCTGGGCGATTTCAAGCCCGAGTTCACGGTGCTGCACGCGCCATCTCTCTGTGCCGATCCCGTCACCGACGGCACCAATTCCGAGGTCTTCATCGCCGTTAGTTTCGCCGAGCGCCTGGTCCTGATCGGTGGCACGCTCTACGCCGGCGAGATCAAGAAATCCGTTTTCTCGGTGCTGAACTACCTGTTGCCGGAACGCGGCGTCCTGCCCATGCACAGCTCGGCCAACATTGGGCCGGCGGGCGATACGGCCATATTCTTCGGTCTTTCGGGCACGGGAAAAACGACGCTTTCGGCCGACGGTGTGCGCAAACTGATCGGCGATGACGAGCACGGCTGGTCCGACAACGGTGTCTTCAATTTCGAAGGCGGCTGCTACGCCAAGGTGATCCGCCTGTCACAGAAGGCCGAGCCGGAGATCTACGCCACCACCCAGCGGTTCGGCACGATCCTGGAAAACGTGGTCGTGGACCCGGTGAGCCGCCGTCTCGATCTGGACGACGCCCGCTATACGGAAAACACGCGGGCCAGCTACCCGCTCGACTTCATCCCGAACAGCAGCGAGACCGGATGCGGCGGCCTGCCGGAAAATATCGTCATGCTGACCGCCGACGCCTTCGGCGTGCTGCCGCCGATCTCGCGGTTGAGCCCCGAGCAGGCCATGTACCACTTCCTGTCCGGCTATACCGCCCGCGTGGCGGGGACCGAAAAGGGCCTCGGCAAGGAACCGGAAGCAACCTTTTCGACCTGTTTCGGCGCCCCCTTCATGCCCCGCCATCCCTCCGTCTACGCAAGGATGCTCGGGCGCAAGATAAAAGACACGAGGGCCAAATGCTGGCTGGTCAACACAGGCTGGACGGGCGGCGCCTACGGCGTCGGCGAGCGCATGGCAATCGCCCACACCCGGGCCATGGTCCGCGCTGCGCTCGACGGCCGATTGGCGGAGGTGTCCACTGTGCGGCATCCCGATTTCGGGCTGGCCGTTCCGGAAGCCTGCCCCGACGTGCCGACGGAGGTTCTGGACCCCCGAAACACCTGGCCCGACAAGACCGCGTATGACCACACGGCACGCGAGCTCACGCAGCGATTCGAGAGCAATTTCAAGCAGTTCGAGTCCTACGTGGACGAGCCGGTTCGGGCCGCCGGGATCTACGCCGCAGCCTGAGGGCGGCGGCCAGAATCGCTGCGGTGAAACGGGTCAATATCTATGATCGTTGGGTTGAGGTATGATCCCTCTCGTCCCGCCACCGACCAGCGATCGAACCCGGGCTGCGGCGATCGATCGACGGGGCGGTGAGATCCGGAATCCGCCACGGCAACTGGGGAGAAATGTTTATGGCCGCCGCGAAGCCGCCGGGCGGCGAGGCCGATGCAGATCTGATCGTTGAGCCACGCCGGACCGAGCAGGATCCGGGAATCGCCGAAGCGCGTGCCCTGCTGGCCGATTCCGAGGCGCCGCGCCCCGAGGCCTTTCTCGATCCCCTGGAGTTCATCCGCAACGACCACTTCCGGCAACTGCGGATGTGCAATGTGATAGACGCCTTCACGCAGCGTCTGGAGGTGGAGCCGGTCAAGGATCTGGCCGGTGCCTTGCTGGAATTTCTGCGCGCCGACCTGCCCCGTCACTCGCAGGACGAGGAGCAGGACCTTTTTCCCGCGCTCAAACGGCGTTGTCTGCCGGAGGACGGGATCGATGAGGTCCTGCGCCAGCTCGTGCGCGAGCACGCACTGGACAAGGACCTGGTCGACTTCATCGTCGACGACCTGGAGGCGCTGGCCGACGGGGTCAAGCTGAACAACCCAGTGCGGTTGTTGATGAATGTCCGCGAGTTCTCGGAAATGCAGCGGCGCCATCTGACCTGGGAAGATCGGGTGGTCCTGCCGCTCGCCCGCCAAAGGCTGACCCCTGAGGACCTGACGGAAATCGGCCGCAACATGGCGGCGCGCAGGGACCTAAGGTATCCCGGCTGAGCGGAGACGAGGACGCCGGCGCGAAATCGCGCGCCATTTCAGTGCGCCTGTCAGTGTGCCTCGGCCCAGTTGTCGGCCACGCCGGCATCGACCACCAAGGGAACCGACAGCTCCATCACCGGGCCGCAGGCGCCTTCCATGACCCCCTTGACCAGGTCCGCGGTTGCCTCGACCTCGGCCTCGGGCACCTCGAAGAGCAGCTCGTCGTGCACCTGCAGCAGCATGCGAGCCGACAGGCCCGCCCCGGCCAGCGCGTCCGGCACGCGGATCATGGCACGCTTGATGACATCGGCGGCGCTGCCCTGAATCGGGGCATTGATGGCCGCGCGCTCGGAGAAGCTGCGCCGCGCCGGGTTCTTGTCGCGGATGCCGGGCACGTGCACCTTGCGCCCGAACAGGGTGGTGACGAAGCCCTGTTCGCGGCAGGCGGCCTTGGTTCGCTCCATATAGTCGCGGATGCCCGGATAGCGTTCGAAGTAGGCCTCGATATAGGCCTTCGCCTCGGCCTGGGGAATGCCCAGGTTGTTCGCCAGGCCGAACGCGGAAATGCCGTATATAATGCCGAAATTGATTGCCTTGGCCTTGCGCCGGACCATTGGGTCCATGCCGTCCACGGGAATGTCGAAGACCTGCGAGGCGGTGATCGCATGGATGTCCTGGCCGTCCAGGAAGGCCTTGCGCAGGGGTTCCACCTCGGCGATGTGGGCGGCCAGGCGCAGCTCGATCTGGCTGTAGTCCAGGCTGACCAGCTTGCAGCCCTCCTCGGCAACAAAGGCGCGGCGGATCTTGCGGCCTTCCTCGGTGCGCACGGGAATGTTCTGCAGGTTCGGGTCGTTCGAGGACAGCCGTCCGGTGGACGCGACGGCCTGGCTGAAGGAGGTGTGGACGCGGCCGGTGGCTGGGTTGATCTGCGCCTGGAGGCTATCGGTATAGGTGCTCTTGAGCTTGCTGAGCTGACGCCAGTCGAGCACCCGGGCCGGTAGCTCGTGGCCCCGGGCGGCCAGGGAATCCAGGATGTCGGCGCCGGTCGCATAGGCGCCGCTCTTGCCTTTCCTGCCACCTTCCAGGCCCATCTCGTCGAACAGAATCTCGCCCAGCTGCTTGGGCGAGCCGATCGTGAATTCGTGGCCGGCGAGGCCGTGGATCTCCTGTTCGAGGTCCGCGATACGGCTGGCGAAGTCGTTGGACAGGCGAGCCAGCGCCGCGCGGTCCACCTTGATGCCCGCGCGCTCCATACCTGTCAGCACCGGGACCAGCGGCCGCTCCAGGGTCTCGTAGACCGTCACCATGCGCTCGGCCACCAGGCGCGGCTTCAGAGCCTCGTGCAGACGCAGGGTCACGTCGGCGTCCTCGGCGGCGTAGCCGCAGGCCTTGTCGAGCGGAACCCGGTCGAAAGTCACCTGTTTGCGGCCACTGCCGGCCACGTCCTTGAACTTGATCGTCTCGTGCCCGAGGTGGAGCTGCGCCAACTCGTCCATGCCATGGCCGTGGGCGCCGCCGTCGAGCACGTATGACAACAGCATGGTGTCGTCGATCGGACCGACCTCCAGGCCGTGGCGGGCGAAGATCAACTGGTCGTATTTGATGTTCTGCCCGATCTTGAGGACGCCGGGGTCCTGCAACAGCGGTTTGAGTGCTGCCAGCGCCTGGTCCAGGGGAATCTGGCCCGCCAGCAACTGGCCGCTGCCGTCCAGGTCGAGCTCTCCATCGGCGCCGTTGCCGCGGTGTGCCAGCGGAACGTAGCAGGCCCTGGCCGGCGACAGCGACAGCGAGACGCCGACCAGATCGGCCTGCATGGCATCGAGCCCGGTGGTCTCCGTATCGACGGCCACCAGGCCCTGGGCCTCGGCCTCGGCGATCCAGCGCTCGAGGACCAGTAGCTCCTGCACCAGCTCGTAGCCGGCCGCCGGTTCCGCCGCCGCGCCCGCCGCGTCTTCACCGCCGAGCTGGTCGGCGAGACGCGCGAGGATGGATTTGAACTCGTAGCGCTCCAGGAACGCGCGCAAGGTTGCCGGATCGGGATCCCGCAGGCCGAACGCGGCGAGGTCCGATTCGACCGGTACGTCGTCCTTCAGCTCCACCAGCCGCCGACTGATCCGCGCTTGTTCTGCGTAATCGAGCAGGTTTTGCCGGCGCTTGGGTTGTTTGATCTCCCCGGCACGGGCGAGCACGCCTTCCAGATCGCCAAACTCGAGGATCAACTGCGCGGCGGTCTTGACGCCGATGCCGGGCACGCCGGGCACGTTGTCCACCGAGTCGCCGGCCAGGGCCTGTACGTCGACCACCTTTTCGGGCGGCACACCGAACTTCTCGATCACCTGATCGGGCCCGATGGCGAGGTTCTTCATGGGGTCGCGCATGCTCACGAGACCGCCCACCAACTGCATCAGATCCTTGTCGGAGGAAACGATCGTGACCTCGATACCGGCCTCTGCGGCCTGGCGGGCATAGGTCGCAATGATGTCGTCGGCCTCGTAGTTCTCCATGTCGATGCAGGGCAGGCCGAAGGCGCGGGTCGCCTCGCGGATCTGGTCGAACTGCGGGATCAGGTCCTCCGGCGGCTCCGGCCGGTGGGCCTTGTAGTCGGGGTAGAAGTCGTTGCGGAAACTCTTCCTGCCCGCATCGAAGATGATTGCAACGGCATCGGCTTCGGACTCCCGCAACAGCCTCAGCAGCATGTTGGTGAAGCCAAAGGTGGCGTTGGTCGGCACGCCCTCCGAGGTGCTGGACGGCGGCATCGCGAAATAGGCCCGGAAGATATAGCCGGAGCCGTCGACCAGGCAGAGATGGCGGATGGGAGCGGCCTCGTTCATCGCCGCCCAGCATGCCCAAGGCGCCCGCCCAAGTCGAGGGCCGGGCCGCGTCTTCGATCGGCCGCGCGCCGGAACCCATCCGGACGAACCGATTTCGTGCCCATGAAAAGGGTCAATATCGAGGACCGTTGGTATCAGGCACTCCGTACGGCTTTGGAATGCCTTGATCGGGCATTACCTGCCACTGCGCCAGATCCTTACCTCAACCGAAAGGCGCAGCGCACGATGTCGATCGACAGGCAGTTCCGGGAGTCTTCCGTCACCCTCGATCCGACCGGATCCACGCGACCATTCGCCCGCCCTCGTCCGGTCGACCGGGCCGGCGCCTGGGTCAACGACATTCATGCCAAATTGAACCGGACATGGGTGAAGGCCATAAGCCGCCCCACGACGCTCGAAGCGGTCCAGCGGGCCGTCCGTATGGCGGGCGAGGCCGGGGTGCCGCTCTGTGTGGCCGGCGGCCGCCACGCGATGGGCGGACAGCAGTTCGGTACGGACATGGCGCTGATCGATATGGGCGGCCTCGACCGCGTCATAAGCTTCGATCCGGAGGAGGGAACCGTCGAGGTCGAGGCGGGCATTCAGTGGCCCGAACTCATCCGTTCCGTCGTCGAACTTCAGAATGGAGCCCCCTTGCAGTGGGGCATCCGGCAAAAGCAGACCGGCGCCGACCGGCTCAGCCTCGGCGGTGCCCTGGCGGCGAACGTTCACGGCAGGGGTCTGCGCTTCAGGCCCTTCATAGAGGACGTCGAATCGTTCGTCCTGGTGGACGCCAGCGGCGCGCCTCGCGTGTGCAGCCGCCGCAAGAATTCCGACCTGTTCGCTCTGGCCATCGGCGGCTACGGCCTGTTCGGGATCGTCACGCAGATCACCCTGCGCCTGTCGCCGCGCAGCACGCTGCGCCGGATGGTCGAGGTCATCGACCTCGAACAACTGATGCCCGCCTTCGAAGGGCGCATGGCCGACGGATACCTCTATGGCGATTTTCAATTTTCGACGGACCCGGCGTCCAGCGGCTTCCTGCGGCGCGGCGTGCTGTCCTGTTACGAGCCCGTGGATCGCGACACGCCGGTGCCGGATGGTCAAAGGGAGCTCGGCAGAGACGACTGGATGCGGCTGCTCCACCTGGCCCACGTCGACAAGGCCAAGGCCTTCGAGGCCTATTCGCAGTATTACCTGTCCACGTCGGGCCAGATTTATTGGTCCGACACCCATCAGCTCGGCACCTACATCGACGACTATCACGGCGTGCTCGATGCGCGCCTCGGGGCAAGCACGCCGGCCAGCGAAATGATCACCGAGATCTATGTGCCGCGGAGAGACCTAGGCGATTTCATGGAGGCGGTGCGCCGGGACTTCCTGGACCACCAGGTGGATTTCATCTACGGCACCATCCGCCTCATCGAAGCGGACGGCGAGTCGTTCCTTGCCTGGGCCCGGCAAGCCTATGCCTGCGTGGTCTTCAACCTGCATGTGCCCCATAGCCCGGCGCACCTGCGGAAGGCCGCGGCCGACTTTCGCCGCCTGATCGACCGGGGCCTCGAGCGGGACGGCAGTTTCTACCTCACCTATCACCGCTGGGCGGAACGTCAGCAGATCGAAGCCGCCTATCCCCGATTCGCGGACTTCCTCCGCCTCAAACAGGCGCTGGACCCGGGCGAGCGGTTCCAGAGCAGCTGGTACCAGCATCACAAGGCCATGTTCGCGGACACAGCCTGATCGGGAATGCCTGCGGCGGCCGAGGCCGGCAATCCAATGGGGCGCGCCAATAGCACTGCGATGAAATGGGTCAGTATCCAGGACCGCCGGCCTGAGCCGGTGTCATCAAGGCTTGGCGGTCCCGCAAAGCTCATATAGCGTTGGTCGCTCCGGACATAGAGGGAGGGGAAACGGATGCGACGCAGCATCGGGACATGCACGGCCTGCCTGTTGGCAGCCTCTTTGGCGATCGGCCTCGCGGCCTGCGTGAAGACCGAAAAGGAGGAAGAACACATGGAGGTCGTGAGCGCGACCGAAAACAGCGTGAAGATCCTCGCCGGCATCCTTGCCCACCCCCTTCCCCTTGCCAGAGCCCACTGTGCGCAATTCCAGAAGCAGGCTTTCTTCCATGATTCCGAACCTGTCGGGGATCAGTTTGAGGTCCTGACGACAGGTTCGAGGCCCTACATCTATACCTATGACTGCTTCTGAGCTGGGCCGGGTCACGTTCGGACCCGAAGGGTCACGCGGACGCTAGGGCTGTTTCCGCCTAAACGGAGAGCGCACTAGTGCCCGCCACCGCTTGACGCCGCACCTTCGCCGAGCACGAAACGGCGGCTGCAATAAGGACAATCGATCTGCCCCTTGTCCTCCATGTTGAGGAAGACGCGCGGGTGGCCCAAGGGGCCCTTGCCGCCGTCGCAGGCCACCGTCTCGGAGTCCACGTCGATGATTTCGATCGGTTCCATCTTGCCTGTCCCCCCGCGCCATTGTCCGGCGGGTTTGCAAATCCGACTTTGTTGACCGCCTTATCTGGCGGATGATACCCATTGCCGCCGCCCGATCAATGACCGCGGGCCAAACGGAGAAAGGGCGAACAGAGCCTATGCCGGATACCCAGCCACCGGCTGCCCAGGACGACGGGACAAAGGCGGCCTTGCCGGAGTTCGCGGTGGAGGTCCGGGGCCTCAACAAAATCTACCGTCCCAGCGGCAAGACCGAGGCCAATCACGCCTTGATCGATGTCGACCTGGCGATCCCGCGTGGTTCGCTGTTCGGCCTCTTGGGGCCCAACGGCGCTGGCAAGTCCACGCTCATCAACATTCTGGCCGGGCTGGTCAACAAGACCAGCGGCCTGGCCACCGTCTGGGACTACGACATCGACCAAGACCCGCGGCAATCCCGCGCCGCCATCGGCGTCGTGCCCCAGGAACTGAACATCGACCCCTTCTTCACGCCGCGCGACTTGCTGGAGCTGCAGGCCGGGCTTTACGGCGTGCCGCCCGGCGAACGGCGGAGCGACGAGATCCTCGCCGCCCTCGGTCTGACCGAAAAGGCGCACGCCTACGCCCGCACGCTGTCGGGCGGCATGCGCAGGCGCCTCATGGTGGCGAAGGCCATGGTTCACAATCCGCCGGTCCTGGTTCTGGACGAGCCGACCGCGGGTGTCGATATCGAGCTGCGCCTTCAGCTCTGGAACCAGGTCGAGGAGTTGAACCGCCGCGGCACCACCGTCCTGCTGACCACCCACTACCTGGAGGAAGCCGAAGAGCTGTGCGACCGCATCGCGATCATCAACCACGGCCGGGTCATCGCGTGCGACACGAAAAAAGCGTTGCTGCGCCGGCTGGACCACAAGGAGCTGACCCTGCTTCTGGCCCAGGACCTGCCGGAGATACCCGAGGCGCTCAGCGGTTTCGGACCCGAACTCCTGGGCGCGCGCTGTCTCAGGTTCCAATACCGCGCCAGCGACAGCCCGGTCTCGGATATCCTCGCCGCGGTCACCGGTGCCGGACTGTCCGTCGCCGATGTCTTCACCGAGGAGACCGACCTGGAGGACATCTTCCTGCAGCTGACCCGCGGCGCACACGATGACGCGACCGATGCGGCGATCCTTCGCGAAGCGCGCCTTCGCCGCGACCGCCGGCGCTATGGCGACTGAGTCCCGACCGGGCTTCCCCTTGAGGCTTTGCCGGCTGTGGGCGTGGGCTCTCGTGGTGCTGCTCGCGGCCTGCGCACCTCACATGGTGCCGGCCGGGCCGACAATCACGCCGCCACGCCTCCTGGCCGACCACTGGGTCACCGCCGACGGTTTGGAGCTACCGCTGCGCCGCTGGCTGCCCGCGGGCGAGCCCAGCGCCGTGATCCTGGCCCTGCACGGATTCGCCGATTACTCGGCGGCCTTCGAAGACCCCGGCACCTGGTGGGCAACCCGCGGCATCGCCACCTACGCCTTCGATCAGCGCGGTTTCGGCGCCGCCCCGAATCGCGGGCTCTGGGCCGGCACCGAGACCCTCGTCGCCGATCTCTCGGCCTTAACAAGCCTGCTAAAAGCCCGTTACCCGGGACGGCCGGTTTACCTCCTGGGCGAGAGCATGGGCGGGGCGGTGGTCATGGTCGCCTTGGCGGCGGACGACCCCATCGAGGTGGACGGCGCCATCATGTCGGCGCCCGCCGTATGGGCCCGCTCGACCATGCCGGGTTACCAGCGTGCGGCCCTGTGGGTGGGGGTGCGAATCATGCCCTGGGCCTACCTGACCGGCGAAGGCCTGGCCGTTCAGGCGTCCGACAATATCGAGATGCTGCGCGGACTGGGCCGTGATCCGCTGATGATCAAGCGCACGCGCGTGGACGCGGTGTACGGGCTTTCCAACCTGATGGACGAAGCGCTCAACGGTGCGGCGGCCATCGAGGCGCCGGTCCTGCTGCTGTACGGCGAGCACGACGAGGTGATCCCGAGAGACCCCACGTTCCAGGCGTGGCGCGATCTGCCGCAGCGGGAGAACGGCCGCCAGCGGTTGGCGCTCTACGAGGACGGCTGGCATATGCTGCTGCGCGACCTGAGCGCCAAGGTGGTCCTGACCGACATCGCCGAATGGATCGCAGATCCGGCCGCGCCCCTGCCCTCGGGGGCCGACCGCCGGGCCCGCGCGGCGCTGTCCGATCTCGCCGTCAACGCCGCCGCCGAATAGGCCGGTCCGGCCTCTGCTATACCCGGATCGAGAATTTTCGACTGCACGAAAGGGGGAGGCACCCATGTCTATCGAACGCAAGCACACAGGACCGCGCATGAGCCAGATCGTCGCCCACGGCGGTCTCGTCTACCTGGCCGGCCAGGTGGGCGACAACACCTCCGGCGCGCCGATCGAAGAGCAGACCCGCGATACCCTGGCGGGAATCGATTCGCTGCTGGCCGAGGCGGGGACGGACAAGACCAAGCTGCTCACGGCCACCGTCTGGCTGACCGACATGCGCTATTTCGACGCCTTCAACGCGGTCTGGGACGCCTGGGTCGCGCCGGACTGTGCGCCCGCCCGGGCCTGCGTCGAAGCGAAACTGGCCGCGCCCGGTTTCGACGTGGAGATCATGGTGGTGGCGGCGCGCTGACGGCAGCGGCGGGCGGCGAAGGTTCCTAACCATGCACGTCCTGGTCATGGGCGGCGGCGTGGTCGGGGTGACCTGCGCCGCTGCGCTGCTCGAGGACGGCCACCAGGTGACCCTGATCGAACGCCACACCGGCGTCGGGGAGGAGAGCAGTTTCTCCAACGCCGCCTTGATCGCGCCCGGCCATGCCTTCGCCTGGGCGTCGCCCAGGGCGCCGGGCATGTTGCTGCGCTCGCTCTACCGCGACGACCAGGCCCTGCGCTTCCACCCGTCGCTCGAACCGGAGCTGTGGCGCTGGTCGGCGAAATTCCTGCGCCAATGCACCTCGGCCCGGGCGCGAATCAACACCCTCAACAAGCATCGCCTGTGCGCCTATTCGCAGCGTCTGTTCCGGGCGCTCGCCGAGCGGCGCGGAATCGCCTACGACGGCACCCGCAAGGGTCTTCTCTACCTCTACCGCAGCGAGGCCACCTTCGCGCCCGGGGTCACGCGGACC
>JAZFZX010000163.1:0-5836 GCA_036444135.1 Kiloniellales bacterium
CGCGGTCGATCACGGTCACGGCGAGCCCGGCCCCGGAAAGCGCGACGGCGAGACTGAGCCCCACCATGCCACCGCCCACGATCAGGACATCCACGGCCAGGACGTCCACGTCGTCCGCCGCCGCCGAAGGCCGCCGCCGTGGCGAATTTTTCCGTTTTACCGTAGTCTGCCTGGTCATGAACGAACCATCGCCTGGCCTTTCCCGATTGTCCAGCACCGCAGCCTCCGCAATCTGCATATAATTTAGTCACGCTTGCCCTCATGCCTGATATTTAGGCGATTTCGACGACCACGATCCCCCGCCGAAGCCCGTGTCGCCCTGTTAATGCCTTGAAAAAGCGCGCTTATTCCAAACAAGCGGCAACTGGCACGCTTCTTGAAACGTGCGCCAGTGCGACGACGCCATGGTCGCGGCCGGCCGTTGGGACAACCCTGCGACAGCAGGCGGAAGGCCAGCACGGGCGCAGCGCCGTCTGGGCGAATTGAGTGGGCGTTTTTGAGGAGGACCGATGATGAGAGTGCGGCGCAGGCTTTCCTTGATGTTGGGTTTGGCGTGTCTGGCGAGCCTCGCCGCCGGGCCCGCGCAGGCCGAGGTCTCGGCGGAGACCCAGTACATCTTCAACAGCTTTTCGTTCCTGATAACGGGCGCGTTCGTCATGTGGATGGCCGCCGGCTTCGCGATGCTGGAATCCGGCCTGGTGCGCACCAAGAACACGGCGACCATCTGCCTCAAGAACATCGCCCTCTATTCGATCGCCGGGATCATGTTCTATGTGATCGGCTATCACCTCATGTACACCGATGTAGGCGCCTTCATGGGGTCGCTAAACCTGCTCTACAACCCCGCCGAGGCGGAACTGGCCCTGATCAACGCCGAGGAGGCGACGCCGGAGCTGGTCGAGGCCGCCATCGCCGGCGGTTATGCCTCCATGTCCGACTGGTTTTTCCAAATGGTCTTCGTGGCGACCGCCGCCTCGATCGTCTCCGGCACGCTGGCCGAGCGCATCAAGGTTTGGCCCTTCCTGGTCTTCACCGTGGTCCTGACGGGCGTCATCTACCCGATCCAGGGCGCCTGGAGCTGGGGCGGCGGCTTCCTGGCTGAGTTGGGCTTTTCCGACTTCGCCGGCTCGACGGTGGTCCATTCGGTCGGCGGCTGGGCGGCGCTCACCGGCGCAATCATCCTGGGCGCGCGAAAGGGCAAGTACGGCCCCGACGGCCGGGTCAACCCCATGCCCGGCGCCAACCTGCCGCTGGCGACCCTGGGCACCTTCATCCTGTGGCTCGGCTGGTTCGGATTCAACGGCGGCTCGCAACTGGCGCTCGGCAGCGCGCTCGACGCTGCCGCCATGGCCATCGTGTTCGTCAACACCAACCTGGCCGCCGCCGCGGGCGTGATCGCGGCCATGCTCACGGCCCAGGTGCTGTTCAAGAAGGTCGACCTGACCTTCGCGCTCAACGGCGCCCTCGCCGGCCTGGTGGCGATCACCGCGGGCCCCGATCTGCAGAACCACCTGCTGGCGATCATCGTCGGCGGCATCGGCGGCGCGCTGGTCGTGCTGTTCGTGCCGCTGCTCGACAGGTTGCGGATCGACGACGTGGTGGGCGCGATTTCCGTGCACTTGGTGGCCGGCGTCTGGGGCACGCTCGCCGTCGGTATCTTCGGCGGCGGTGATCTGATCGCCCAGATCATCGGCATTGTCGCCGTGGGCGCTTTCGTCAGCGCCATCAGCACGGCGCTCTGGCTGGGCCTCAAGGTCACGGTCGGCATCCGCGTGAGCGAGGAGGTCGAGGACCTGGGCCTGGACAAGGCGGAGCTGGGCATGGAGGCCTATCCCGAGTTCGGTCACGGCTCGCAGCGCATCTGAAGCCGCCCGGGCGGCTCTCACCAGAGGCGGCCCGGATCGCACGGCGATTCGGGCCGTCTTTCGTGATTTTTCCACCCTGTCATACGCTTGCTTGCCCACGCTCGCGCAGATCGTTAGACTCGTTTATGTTTTGTGCGCTGTTCGAGTCGCCGCACGGCTGCCGCAGCGGGCCCTTTTGGCTTGCCTTGGACGCCGCCGTCTTAATTTCCAGTCAACCGAGCGCCGATGCCGGATGATCGACCGCCGCGATTTCATGTCTTTCCATCCCTTCGCGCGGCTCAACGCTCTGCTGGACGGGATGGCGCCGGGCCCGGGCCCGACGGGCGACGGCGCGCCGATTCTGCTGTCGGTCGGCGAGCCGAAGCATCAGCCGCCGGACTTCATCACCGACATCCTGACCGAGGCCGCTGCGGACTGGTCGCGCTACCCCCTGCCGCGCGGCAGCCCGGCCTACCGGGACGCCGCAGCCGCCTGGCTGGTGCGCCGCTACGGCCTGCCCGATGGGGCCGCGGCGCCCGGCGGCATGATCGACCCGGAACACACGATCCTGCCGCTGCCCGGCACCCGCGAGGGGCTGTTCTTTGCGGCCCTGGCGGTGGTCCCCGCCAGCGGTGGTGCGCCGGGGCCCGCTGTCCTGGTCCCAAATCCCTTCTATCAGGTCTACATGGGCGCCGCCCTCGCGTCCGGCGGCGAACCGGTGCTGGTGCCGGCGACATCGGACTCCGGCCATTTGCCCGATTTCGCGGGACTGGATACGGCGGTCCTCGACCGCGCGGCCCTGTGCTATTTCTGCTCGCCGTCCAATCCACAGGGGGCCGTCGCAGACCTCGGCCGGCTGGAGGAGCTGATCACCCTCGCGCGGCGCCACGACTTCGTGGCCGTCTTCGACGAATGCTATTCGGAGATCTACGCAGCCGAACCGCCGCCCGGCGCCCTACAGGCGGCCGTCAATCTGGGCGGCTCACTCGACAACATGCTGGTCTTCCACTCGCTTTCGAAGCGCTCCAGCGCGCCGGGCCTGCGCTGCGGATTCGTCGCCGGCGAGGCGCGGTTGATCGCGGCGCTCGACGGGATCTTGCGGGTCGGCGGAGCCGGGGTGCCGCTGCCCGTTCTGGCGGCGGGCGAACGCCTGTGGCGAGACGAAGACCACGTGGTCAGCAACCGCGCGCGATACCAAGAAAAGTTTGCCGTGGCCGGACGGGTTCTGGGCGATCGGTTCGGATACCGGGTTCCCGGCGGCGGCTTCTTTCTGTGGCTCGATGTGGGAGACGGCGAAGCGGCGACGGTGGAGCTGTGGCGCCGCGGCGGATTGAAAGTCTTGCCCGGCGCGTACACGGCCGCCGCCACGTCCGGCGGCAGCAACCCCGGCGCCCCCTACATCCGGGTGGCGCTGGTCCACGAAACCGCGGCCGTGGAGGATGCGCTCCAGCGGCTGGCGGAAATCCTGTGAGAGTGAAGAGTCCCGACGGAGCATTCCCATCATGGTGGCACGAAGCAGCACAGTGAACTCAGGGACACGAAACCGGAACCTCCGGCTTCTGCCCAGCGGCAGCGGCGAATTCGCCCGCCGACGGCTGATCGAACTGGGCGGATTGAGTCTGCTGGGCCTGGGCGCGGCGCTCGCCGTCGCCGGCGCCAGCTTCCGCGCCACCGATCCCTCCTTCAACCGGGCGGTCGAGGGACCCGCGGCCAACCTGCTGGGCCTTCCCGGCGCCTATGCCGCGGACCTGATGTGGCAGACCCTTGGGGCGGCGGGCTTTCTGCTTCCCTTGGCATTCGCCATCTGGGGTCTGCGGTTCTTTCGCCATCGCGAGCTTCCCAGGTGGTGGCTGAGGCTGGCCGCGCTGCCAGTGGCCCTGCTGCTGGGCGCCGCGGCGGCGGCCTACTTCGGCGTTCCGGTCGGCTGGCCCACGGAAAGCGGCGCCGGGGGCTTCGCCGGGTCGCTGCTGCTCGGACGGGTCACGGCGGAACTCGGCGTCGAGACATGGACCGTCGCGGCGAGCGCCGCCGCCCTCGGGCTCGCGGCATTCGTTGCGAGCGTCGGCCTGAGCCGCCGGGATTGGCAGCGCGCGGGCCGAATCCTGTTATGGCTGGGCCGCGGGCTTCGCGCCTGTCGGCAAGGTATTGCACAGGCCATCAGCGAGCAGAAAGCACGGCGCCAGCGCGCCAAACGGACGCGCCAGGAACCGTCCTTGGATGCCTCGGACAAATCGCCCACTCGCCGCCGCGCTGCGGCCAAGCCGCGGGCGGCGGACGGCAAAAAGCTGGTCGCGGCCGGGAAGAAGGCCGTCACCCCAGGCAAACGCAGCCGGCAGGCCGCCCAGGGCAAGCTCGACTTCGGCGTCACCGGCGAATACGAACTGCCGCCGCTGACCCTGCTGGAGGAGCCGCCGCAGGCCTCGGAGCGCGGGCAGCTCAGCCGCGATTCCCTGGAGAAGAACGCGCGTTTGCTGGAGACGGTGCTCGACGACTTCGGGGTCAAGGGTGAGATCGTCAAGGTGCGCCCGGGGCCCGTGGTTACGCGCTACGAGCTGGCGCCCGCCCCCGGCACCAAGACCAGCCGCGTCGTGGGCCTGGCCGACGACGTCGCCCGTTCCATGAGCGCGATCTCGGTGCGCGTGGCCGTGGTGCCCGGCTCCAACACCATTGGCATCGAGCTGCCCAACAGCCGCCGCGAAACGGTCTTCCTGCGCGAACTCCTGGGTTCGGACGTTTTCGAGCGCGCCGGCGGAAAGCTGCCAATCATCCTCGGCAAGGACATCAACGGCAACGCCGTGATCGTCGATCTGGGACGCATGCCGCACCTGCTGATTGCCGGCACCACGGGCTCCGGCAAGTCGGTTTCGCTCAACGCGCTGGTGCTTTCGCTGATCTACCGCCTGTCGCCGGACGACTGCAAGTTCATCATGATCGACCCCAAGATGCTGGAGCTGTCGGTCTACGAGGGCATCCCGCATCTGATCTCGCCTGTGGTCACCGAGCCCAAGAAGGCGGTCGTCGCGCTCAAATGGACCGTGCGCGAGATGGAGGAACGCTACCGCGCGATGACGCGCCTGGGCGTGCGCAACATCGACGGCTACAACGCCCGCATCGAGGAGGCGCGCCGTTCCGGCGAGATTCTGACGCGGCGGATTCAGACCGGATTCGATCCGGACACCGGCCAGCCGGTCTACGAAGAACAACCCTTCGATCTGGAGCCCTTGCCGTTCATCGTGGTCGTGGTCGACGAGATGGCCGACCTCATGCTGGTCGCCGGCAAGGATATCGAGGCCGCCGTGCAGCGCCTGGCACAGATGGCGCGGGCCGCGGGAATCCATCTCATCATGGCCACGCAACGCCCCTCGGTGGACGTGATCACCGGCACGATCAAGGCGAACTTCCCGACGCGCATGTCGTTCCACGTCACTTCGAAGATCGACAGCCGGACGATTCTGGGCGAACCGGGGGCCGAACAGCTCCTGGGTCACGGCGACATGCTGTACATGGCCCAGGGCGGCCGCATCACCCGGGTGCACGGGCCTCTGGTCACCGACCAGGAGGTCGAAGACGTGGTCGCCTTCTTGAAACGCCAGGGGCAGCCTTCCTATATCGAGTCGGTGACCGAGGAAGAGGACTTCGACGCCTTCAGCGACCTATCGCAAGGCGGCGGCAGCGGCGACGAGCTCTACGACAGCGCGATTGCCGTGATCTGCCAACACCGCAAGGCGTCGACCAGCTTCATCCAACGCCACCTGCAGATCGGCTACAACCGGGCGGCACGGATCATCGAGCGCATGGAGGAGGAAGGCCTGGTGAGCCCCGCCAACCACGTGGGCAAGCGCGAGGTCTTGATCAACAGTCCCGAGGAGCTCAGCGCGGTCTCGTGACCGGCGGCAAGGGACGACACGGGAAGCGGCGGCGTATCAGGACCATGCAGATTTTGCGCACACTCTCCGTTGCCGTGCTCGCCGTGGTCCTCGGTGGCCAGGCCA
>JAZFZX010000164.1:0-5794 GCA_036444135.1 Kiloniellales bacterium
TGGTATTAGGCCTCGGCCACCGCCGCCGGCGCGCGCTCGGCCTGCTCCGACAGGCCCTGCATGATGGCGGCAAATCGCTGTCGTATCTCGTCGATCTGCTCGTCCGTGTGCGCCGCCGAGACGCTGCAGCGGAGCAGACACGCGCCATTCGGAGTGCCGGGCGGTAACGCCAGGTTCACGTAAACGCCATGCTCCAGAAGCTGGTTCCAGACCCAGACGGCGGTCGCCTCGTCCTTGAGGCGCACGGCGATGATCGGGCTGGCCGGCGAGCAGATCTCGAAACCTATTTCCGACAGCGCCGTGTAAAGGTTATCGACGTTGATGCGCAGTTTTTGGCGCAGCTCGGGCTGTTCCTGCATGCGCCGAATGGCGGTCGTCACGGAGGCGACGGTCGAGGGCGAACAGGAGGCCGTGTACATGTAGGCCCGGGCGTTGAACCGCAAGACATCCAGCTTGGGATGGTTGGAGGCGCCGAAGCCGCCGATCGCGCCCAGGCTCTTGCTGAAGGTCCCGACCACGAAATCCACGTCGTCTTCGACGCCGACTTCCTCCGCCGCGCCGCGGCCGTTTGCGCCCATCACGCCGAGGGAATGGGCCTCGTCGACCAGGAGATAGGCGCCGTGCTTGCGCTTGACCTCGGCAATTTCCCGCATGGGGGCCCTGTCGCCGAGCATGGAATAGATGCCTTCGACCACGATGAGCTTGCAGTCCCCCTCGCCCTGCAATCTGGTCAGCCGCCGGTCGAGATCGTCGGGGTCGTTGTGCCGGAAGCGAACGACCGTGGCGGCACTCAGCCGACAGCCGTCATAGATACTGGCGTGCGAATCGGCATCCATCAGGATGATATCCTTGGGCCCGGCCAGCCCCGACAGCATGCCGAGATTGGCCTGGTAGCCTGTCGAGAACACGATCGCGTGGCGCTTGCCCAGGAATTCCGCAATCGCCAGCTCCAGCTCGCGATGCATGGCATAGGTGCCGTTGGCGACGCGCGAACCCGTGGTGCCCGTGCCTTGGCTGTGCATGGCATCAACGGCCGCCGCGATGCAGTCCGGATCGAAGGTCAGGCCCAGATAGTTGTTGGTCCCGGCGAGAATGGTCTTGCGGCCGTTGATGAGCGCCTCGGTCGCTGAGACGACCTTGTCCATCCGCACCGCAAAGGGGTCGGCGCCCACTTCCAACAAGCCGGCATGGCGGTGCGCGATCGAGTTGTACTTGTCGAGGATGTCCATCAGCGATCAGCCGCCTTTCAACTGGCTTCGAACGATATCGGCCAGGTCCTGCACGCTTCGTAAATCCGACACCAGGTTCAAGGGTATGTCGATCTCGAACTTGTCCTCGATATTCATGATGAGATCCATCGCCGCCACGGAGTCGATGTTCAGGTCGACATTCAGATCCGTGTCGCCGGAAATCTCGATGCCATTGGGATTGTGTGCCTCGAGCAGCACACAAATCTCTTGAAAGACTGCTTGGCTGTCACCTTGCATCGCTCTTCCAGTCTAATCCTTCTCATAGCCGGGCCAAGAAAACAATGCCGTGCCTCCGCGTATCGGTGCGTAGCGACCGATGGGTGCAAATCGGCGGTTTCGTCACATCCAGCCCCGTCTCCTGTACCACTCCAGGGTGGCAGGGAACCCCGTTTCGAACGCGAATTCCGCTTGCCAATCGGCAAGCAGCGGACCGGACGAAGGCCGCGCCACCCAGTCCGGGTGATAGAGTTCACGCAGCTTGCCCGGCGTGAAGTTCGACGCCCGCCCGCGGGCTCGCGCCAGATGCTGATTGAGGGCAGCCGGCAGCCGGAGCACACCGTAGGGCACGGCGATCCGGCGGACCCGGCGGCCAAGGTGGCGGCTTGCCGCATCGGCCAGGTCCGACCAGCCGTAACCCCCATGCCGTCCGTCATCCACCTCCAGGACCGAGCCGTCCCAGCGCGGCCGCGACAGCAACCATTCGATCGCGCCGCCAAGGTCGTGGACGTGCAGCAGGGAAAATCGTGCGCCGGGCACCGCCGGGGCCAGGAGGACCCCACGGTCGAGCTGGCGAAACAGCGGCAGGGTCGCCCGGTCGCCCGGCCCATAGACGCCCGGCGGCCGCACGATGCACCAATCCAGGTCCGTTCCCCCACGCTGCAACGCGTCCTCCGCGCCCCGCTTGCTGGCGGCATACGCCGACACCGACGGCTGACGGGCGGCCAACGAAGAAACCAGAAGAAATCGCGGCCGCTGCTGGGCGCCTGCGGCGGCGGCAACCAGGCGCGCCGTGCCCTCTGCGTTGACCGCCTCGAAGGCAGCCGCGTCAGTTGCTTTGACCGCTCCGGCGCAATGCACGACGACATCGGCCTCGGCAACCAGCCGTTCCAAGCTGGATGGGTCTTCCAACGCACCGCGCACGGCCGTAACGCCGGCGTCTTCCAGGTCTGCGTCGGACCGGCGCAAAAGCGCCCGCACAGCGCACCGGCCCGCCAACAGGCGCTGGGCCACAGTACGGCCCACAAAGCCGCTCGCGCCCGTCAAGGCCACCGTCGCGCCCATCGCTGTTCGATTCGTCCCAGGTGGGGCCGCAGTGATCGCGAGCACTACTTGCTGGCACCCGCGGCCAGTGAAACCACCGGCTCGCTCAACGCCGGAGAGTCCAGATCGCCCGCTATGTCCTTGATGACCTCCCTCAGGTGGTCGGCCTTCGCCGCGGCGCGGCTGAGCTTGCCGGAGGACGTGAAGGTGAGGGAGCGCGGCGGCGCCAGCACGATTTCGCCGCCGACCCCGGCCATCGTCATGACGACACCGGAAACCCGGCGGCGCAAGGTCTGCTGGGCCTCGGCTTCCTTCAGGCGGCATTCCACCAGGACCACCACCCGCTCCTTGCCGTCCTCGTCATCGACCGAGAAGGCGGCAACGTGGCCCGGGCCCAAAGCGCACTGCGACTCGATGGCCCATTCCAGATCCTGCGGCCAGATGTTGCGTCCGTTGACGATGATGAGGTCCTTGCTGCGGCCGGTGATCACCAGCTCGCCGTCCACCATGTAGCCCATGTCGCCCGTGTTGAGCCAGCCGTCGGGGGTAAAGGCATCGCGGGTCGCCTCCTCGTCAGAGTCGTAACCCTGCATCAGGCTGGGGCCTGAAATGCACACCCAGCCGATCCGGCGGTCGGGCAGCGGCTCGTTGTTTTCGTCGCGAATTTCGACCCGGTGGCCCGGCAAAGGCACGCCGCACTTGACGAATGAACGGGTCTCTTCCGCCCCGCCATTGCCCTTCTCGCTCGCCGGAACGGCGATCGCCGAGCGCTCATAGGCATCCCGGCTCACGCAGTCGACTTCCATGCCCCGGCCAAGAGGCGCGAAGCTCACCGCCAAGGTCGATTCGGCCAGGCCATAGCACGGCAGGAAGGCATGGGCATCGAACCCGCACTTGGCGAGGCCCTCGGCGAAATCGCGCATGACGCTCGGCCGCACCATCTCGCCGCCGATCCCCGCAATGCGCAAAGGCGAAAGGTCGAATTGACCCGCATCGATGCGCCCCGCCAACCGGGCGCACAGCTCGTAACCGAAGGTCGGACTGAACGTGATCGTCCCCCCGTAGTCGGACAGGATCTTGAGCCAGACCAACGGGCGCCGGGCAAAACTGGTGCTGGAGAGAAGATCGACGGTGACTTGATTCATCGCCGGGCTGATACAGAAACCTACGAGCCCCATGTCGTGGTAGAATGGCAGCCAGGACGCGCTGCGGTCGCCGACCCGCAGGTCCAAGCCGGTTTGACCGGTGCCGCGCACGTTGCTGGTGATCGCACGCTGTGTGACCAGCACGCCCCGCGGCAGGCTCGTGCTGCCAGACGAGTACTGGATGTAACAGGGATCGTCCTTGCCCAGCGGGGCCAGATCGCCGCCCTCCTTCGGCAAGGCGTAGAAGTCTTCCGGCGTGCCCAGCCAGTCGATGCCGAGGCCTTCGGCGGCCTCGCGCAGGAATCCGATCAGGTCCTGGGAGGCCACGGCAACCCGCACCCGGGCGCGCGACATCATGTTGTGCAGACGCGCGACATAGGCGTCGCGCCCGCCGAGATTGACGCTGAGCGGCAGGGGAACCGGGGTTAGGCCGGCGTACTGGCAGGCGTAAAAGAAGAACAGGAAGTCCGGTGTCGTCTCGGCGATGATGGCGAGGCGCTCACCACGCTGCAAACCGGCCTTGTTGAAGCTCCGCGCCAAGTCGACGGCGCGGTCCCGGACCTCGCCATACGGCAGAGCGCGCACTAGTTCGCCCCGGCTGGTAAAGAAGTTGCATCCTGTTTCGCCTCTGGCCGCGTAGTCGAGACCCTCGGAAATGGTCTCGAACTCGGCCCGGCAAAAGGGCAACGACGAATTGGTCGTGGGCGTCACGCTCGACATGGATCTGTGCCTGCCAAAATTAACGCGGAACGATGCAACGGAACGGCCTCACGCTTGGCCCACCCCGCCAACAAAAGTCAAATTGCCCGAACAGTTCGCGAAACAACCTTTGGAGAGTGCCACGGCCCCGCCGTATTCACGACCTCAGAACGCATGGCCCGATTCATTCGTCCCCATCGAGTCCAATGTCACGATAGGTGGCACTAAACGCGCTGAATTCCGCTTCTGCGCGTCGAATCTCGATGGGCATGCACTGCATTTGCGATGCTTATAATCGGTATCCTTCATCAAGACAATTCCGTTGTAGTGGGGAGACTTACCGCGCCCACAGATGTCATTTCATGCCGGCATTACAAAACTCAAACTATACTGGAGGAATAACATCCGAACATCTTTGTATTATGCCGCAAAATACATAGATTTTACAAAGCATGTATTTCCTATAGGTCATTTTCTATGATTAAATTCTGACATATATGAGATTATTACTTAAGTAATTGCCTTGATTCCGAGTATCTATTCATATAATTCTTTCTGCTCACTCGGGCATCCGCATGAAACTTCAGATTCGACCGCCACGCGTGACCGGCAAGAGTGAAACCCAGAAAGCTTGTTATGCCGCGCACAATGATACTGGAATGCAGGCAAAACGGCGTATTAACGTGATTTTCCCAAGGAAAGCAGCAGGTCACGCGTTGTTTCAAATTGTCATAAATTTTGATCGCCCCACGGCCCATTCGTAAGGACTCCGCCAGGCATTGAACGCTGAATTCCGACGCCCGCCCAATTCATGGCACCGCCGCGCCGGCCGGGCCTGATCGTCGGACGCCGTCCCCGCAACGACGCACATTGACGGCCGTGGGTTGTCTCAGGCCGCGTGCCGCGCCGGTTATTCATTGCCGGCTCGAACAGGTTTAATTTTTTATGAATAAATTATACGGATTTATGTTGAAGTTATTTCACTATTACTTAGATTTTGAAATAAATTAGAAACGAAACTTCTTGAAATTTTCGAAAACTTCTTCATATTACTTCGTGAATTGCTTGCAGCTTCGCTCCCCCCATTGATGCGAGGTTATCGTGACCAAGACCACTGAAAATACCGCCCTCGAGATCCTATCCCCCGCAGACCCCAAGGCCGGGTCCGAATCTTTTGTCTTCCTGCCCGCCGGATCGGCCCGCAAGGACGGACTGACGTTCGAGCCCAGCGATGAGGCTCTAGCGGAGACCGGCCCGGCCGACATTCAGATGAGTGAGCTCAGCGGCGGAGCCATGCTGTCCTTCGCCGACATCGCGACCGCAGAGCCGCAGCCGATCCTCATTCCGGCCGATGGAGCCATGCTGCCGGCCGAGGTCCTGGCGAGCCTATTGGCCCTGCCGGTGAACGATGCCGTGCTCGAAACCGAGGCGGGCGCTTCG
>JAZFZX010000165.1:0-2377 GCA_036444135.1 Kiloniellales bacterium
GGACGGCGGAAGGCACCTGGGTGGTGCCGCCGCAGCAGGCCGTTTGGGTGCCGCCGCGCGTGGTGCACGCGGTCGCCAGCGACGGTCCCATGGCGATGCGCACGCTCTATCTGCATCCGTCCGCGACCGATGGGCTGCCCACCAACTGCTGCGTCGTCACCGTGCCGCCATTCTTGCGCGAGGTGATCCTCCACGCCGTGACACTGCCGCCGGACTATCCTCCAGAGGGGCCGGAGGCGCGCCTCATGGCTGTGATCCCCGACCAGCTGCGGGCCTTGAAGGCGGAACCCCTGCATTTGCCCATGCCCTCGGACCGGCGATTGCGGAAGATTACCGATGGGCTGACCGGAAATCCGGCAGACGGCCGTACGCTGGGAGACTGGGCGCGCAGCGCCGGGGCCAGCGAACGCACGCTCGCCCGCCACTTTCGCCGCGAAACCGGCATGACTTTCGGGTCGTGGCGCCAGCGCCTGCGGTTGCTCACGGCGATTGCCCGTCTGGCCGAGGGCCGCCCGGTAACCGCTGTCGCC
Organism: Kiloniellales bacterium; assembly: GCA_036444135.1. GTDB lineage: Bacteria > Pseudomonadota > Alphaproteobacteria > Kiloniellales > JAKSDN01 > JAZFZX01. The sequence goes on from JAZFZX010000165.1 coordinate 531, forward strand.
TATGACCTCGGCTACGAGAGCCCGAGCGCCTTCGTCGCCATGTTCCGTCGGGAGTTGGGCTCGCCCCCCGGGCGCTACATGCGCGCCGGCGGGGCGGTAATCTCCCGTAGCCATAGTTAGATCGGCCGCACACCCCGCCGGACGGCTGCCCAGAAGCGTATGCCGAGCGCCAGCGCGGCCAGAGCCAAGCCCACGGACATACCCACCAGCAGGCCGGGCACGCCGTAGTCCGCGCTGAGACCCAGCCAGAAAGCCAGGGGTACCCCCAGCAGCCAGAATGAAAAGCCGAATAGCCCCAGCGGAACCAGCACGTCGCCGATCGCCCGCGCGGCGCTTGCCAGCACGGCTTGGGCGCCGTCGAGAATGATCATGACGGCAACCACCGAAAGCCCGGCCAACATGATGGCGCGCACCGCCGAGTCGTCGCTGTAGAGGCTCGCCACCGGGCCCGGTGCTGCCCAGAGGCCGAGGCCCAGCAGCACCATGAGGCCGAGAACGAGGCCCAACCCGGTCCATCCGGCCCTGGCCATGTCAGGCGGAGAATCGCGGCCGACCGCATTGGCGATCCGCACGGCGGTGGCCGCGCCCAGCCCGATCGACAACATGAAGACCAGGGAGACGACGTTCATGGAGGCTTGATAGCCGGCCATGGAGGCCTCGCCCATCCGTCCGGCGAAGGTGGCCACCAGCCCGAAGGCGCTCACCTCCAAACCGGTCGTCAGGGCGAGCGGCGTGCCCAAACGCAAGGTCTTTCGGATCGTCTCCTGCTGATTGCGCAGGCTGCCGCGGACGCCGAAGCGCGCGCCGTCCCGCATGGTCCAGACGTAACCGGCGAGCGCCCCGAACATGATCCAGCGGGTGATGCTGGTGGCCAACGCCGCGCCGTCGGCGCCCATGGCCGGGGCGCCCCAGTTGCCTTCGATCAGCAGCCAATTCAGGCCCACGTTCAGGAAGTTGGCGGTGAGCGCGATGATCATCCCCGGGGTCGGCCGCGATATGCCCTCGAGGAAGAAGGCCGTCGCGAGAAACAGCAGCATCGCCGGCAGGCCGAAGGCATGCATGGTCAGCACCGAGGCCGCACCGGCGGCCATCGCCGGGCTTTGTTCCAGGGCCAGAAACAGCGGTTCGCCAGCGAGCAGCAGCAACCCCCCGATGACGCCCATGGCTCCGGCCAGCAGCAGCCCGACATGCCAGATTGCGCCGCAGGATGCGCATTGGCCGGCGCCGTCGCGCTGGGCGGTGAGGATCGGGGTTCCGGCGAGCATCCCGATGCCGACCACCATGAGGATCATGAACGGCGCCAGCGACAAGCCGAAGTGCGCCAGTTCCGTGGTGCCGGCATGGCCGGTCATCGCCGTATCGACGGTGATGAGGATGACCATGCCGGCGCGGGCCAGCATGGCGGGAATGGCCAGGCGCAAGGTGCGCGTGATGTGTTGCGGCAGGCTGTAGCCGCCCGCTGGCGGTGCCTGTCCGCCAGGGACGGTTTTCATGGCAGGGCGAAGTTAGACCAAGGACGCCGCGTGCGGAAGGAATTTGCGGTCGTGTTCGTAGGATGGGCGCAGCGGCTTCGGGCGGGGGCGACAGTACGCCAGACAGCCGCCCGCCAGTGACCTCAAACCAACCCACACCCCCGCCGCCCGCCGCATTGACAGCCCGGGCGGGCTTCCCTATGGTCCCGCGCTCGTGGCGCTGTCGCGACAGGCCGAATCTGCTATTCCGAGCCTGACAGAGCTACGAGAGGAGGGCTTGAGGCGCCGCCTCCTGCCACCGGCCGAGGGTTTTGTCATGAAGGTCGTCAATTCATTGAAGACCGCGAAAAAGCGGGACAAGAACTGCCGCATCGT
>JAZFZX010000166.1:0-10164 GCA_036444135.1 Kiloniellales bacterium
TGCGGCCGGGCCGACAGGACGATGCCTTCGTCGCTCCACTCCATCGCTCACTCGCCCAGATGCATCGGCGGCCCGGTCCTCAGGCGTTGAAATCGAGTCCCCACTCGCGGTAGCGCTCCGGATCGTCGATCCAGTTCTCGCGCACCTTCACGAACAGGAAAAGGTGCACCTTGCAGCCGAGAACATCTTCGAGTTCTGCCTGCGATTCGCTTCGTATAGCTTTGATCTTACTTCCTTCTTTTCCCAGGACTATGGCCTTCTGGGTGCCGCGCTGAACATAGATGATCTGCTCGATCTTGACACTTCCATCCTCGAAATCCTGCCACCGCTCGGTCTCCACGGTCAGTGCATAAGGCAGTTCCTGATGCAGCTTGCGGAACAGTTTCTCGCGGGTCGTCTCGGCGGCCATCAGCCGCAACGGAAGATCCGACAACTGGTCCTCCGGATAAAGCCACGGCCCCTCCGGCATCGCCCGCGCCACGTGGTCGAGCAGGTCCGGGACACCGTCGCCGGTGAGCGCCGAGATCATGAAGGTGTGCTCGAACAGGTCTTGCGCCTCGAACCGTGCCGCCAGCTTCAGCAGCCGTTCGCGTTTGATGAGGTCGATCTTGTTGAGCACCAGGACCGCCCGCCGCCGCTGGGCCTTGAGCCCGTCGAGAATGAGCTGCGTATCGGAATCGATCACGGTCCGGGCCGCATCGAACAGCAGTGCGACCACGTCCGCGTCCTGCGCGCCCATCCAGGCCGCGGCGACCATCGCCCGCTCCAGACGGCGTTTCGGCGTGAAGATCCCCGGTGTATCGACGAAGATCAGTTGGCTCGAGCCGCGCACCACAATGCCGCGCAGACGCGCGCGGGTGGTCTGGACCTTCCGGGTGACGATCGAGACCTTGGCGCCGACGAGGCTGTTCAACAGCGTCGACTTGCCCGCGTTCGGGGCGCCCACCAGGGCAACGAAGCCGCAGCGTGCCGGCGCGGTTTGCGGGTCGCTCATGGTGCGGCCTCGCCGGCCCGTCCGCTTGCGCCCAGATGCGCCAGCAGGCGCTCGGCCGCCGCCTGCTCGGCCAGGCGCTTGGAAAGCCCGCGCCCGATGGCCGGGGGATGCTCCTGGACCTCCACCTCGACGGTAAAGACCGGTTCATGAGGCGGGCCTTCGCGGGCCACTTCGCGATATTCGGGCAGCGGCAGCCCGCGCCCCTGTGCCCATTCCTGCAGCGCCGTCTTGGCGTCTTGGGGCGGCGTCAAATCCGCCTCAAGATACGGCGTCCAACGCGCGACCACGAAGGCGCGCGCGGCTTCCAGTCCCGCATCCAGATAAAGCGCACCGATCACTGCCTCGCAGGCATCGGCCAGCAGCGAGGCGTTCTGGTGGCTGCCGGCGTCCGCCTCACCGGGGCCGAGAATGAGGTGATCGCCGAGCCCTATCCCGCTGGCCACCTCCGCCAACGTTTCGCGGCGCACCAGGGCGGCCAGCCGCCGCGAGAGCGATCCTTCGGACTCCGCCGGGAACCGCGAAAGCAGCCATTCCGCCACGATGAGGCCGAGCACGCGGTCGCCGAGAAACTCAAGCCGCTCGTAATTGTCCGGCGCGGCGCCGCGCCGCCCGTGCGTCGCGCTCGGGTGCGTCAAGGCCTGCCGCAGCAACGCGGGTTGATGGAAATCATACCCGATCGCGTCGACCAAACGTGTGAGGTCTGGCTGTACCCGACGGGTCCGGTCGCGCGGCACCGGCACCTGTCCTAATCGATGCCGCGGCCGATCCGGCTGAATCGGATGACCGCCGGCCAACGCCATACCTCCCACCACTTCGACGAACTATTGTGGGAGAAGAAGAGGAACTCCGCCCGGCCGATCAGGTTCACCGCCGGCACGAAACCGACCTGGGCGGTCCGGCTGTCCTGGCTCCGATCCCGGTTGTCGCCCATGAAGAAGTAATGATCGGGCGGCACGACGAACTCCCGCGTGTTGTCGTGCACGTAATCGTCGCTGATCTCCCTGATCAGGTGCTGCCGGCCGTTCGGCAGAGTTTCGCTGTACTCCATCACGCTCTGCGGGCCGAACGCACCCGGCACCTCGCGTTCGCCCAGCTCTTCTCGCTGGACCGGCGTCCCGTTGATGTGGAGGATGCCGCCGCGCACCATGATGCGATCACCGGGCAGGCCGATCAGCCGCTTGATATAGTCTGTCTTTGTGTCCGACGGCAGCTTGAAGACGACCACATCGCCCCGTTCCGGCTCTGAACCGAAGATCCGGTCGTCGATAAGCGGCAGGCTCCACGGCAGTGAATAGCGGCTGTATCCGTACGAGAATTTCGAGACGAACAGAAAATCGCCGACCAGCAAGGTCGGTTTCATCGATCCGGACGGGATGTTGAACGGCTCATAAGCGAAGGTTCGCACAGCCAAGGCGATCACCACGGCATAGAGCACGGTACGTATGGTCTCAGCCAGCCCGCCGGCTTTTTGTTTTTCCATTAAGTCTTCCAAAATTCCTTCAATTCCTTTTTTCCTGGCCCGCGCTCAGCAGCAAAAGCTAGCCATCGGTTTTCGGCACAGCCGAGATAATCACGATCGCTTGCGCCAGCGGATAATCGTCGGTCAAGGTCACGTCGATTTGCGCCGTCATACCCTTAGGCGTCAGTTCGGCCAAGCGTTTCTTGGCGCCATCGGTCAGCGCGAGCGTCGGTTTGCCGCTCGGCAGGTTGACGACGCCCATGTGGCGCCAATGCACGCCACGCCGCGGCACGCCGGTCCCGAGCGCCTTGGCGCAGGCTTCCTTGGCGGCGAAACGTTTGGCGTAGCTGGCCGCCCGCGCCGCCCGGCGGTCGGACTTCGCCCGTTCCACGTCGGTGAAAACGCGATCGACGAAGCGCTCGCCGAAGCGCTCCAGGGTACGCTCGATACGCCGGATGTCGATCAAGTCGTTGCCGATACCGAGAATCATCGGGCGCCGCGCTCGATTGGTCCCGGCCCGGTCAGGCGCTGCGCGCGCCGTCGGCCTCGGCCCGCGCCTTGTCCATCAGCGCCCGCATGCGTTTGATGGCGCTGTCCAGACCGCCGAAGATCCCTTCGCCGATCAGGAAGTGCCCGATGTTGAGTTCGACGATCGTGGTTATGGCGGCGACCGGGCCGACCGTATCGTAGGTAAGCCCGTGACCGGCATGGCATTCGAGGCCCAGCTCGTCGGCCGACGCCGCCGCATCGACGATGCGCTGCAGCTCTTCCCGGGTCCATGCCCCGTCAGGCCCCGCCTCCAGGAATGCCTCGCAATAGGCGCCCGTGTGAAGTTCCACGACCGCCGCCTTGGCCGCCGCGGCGGCCTCCAGCTGATGTCGGTCGGGGTCGATGAACAGGGACACGCGGATCCCTGCGTCGCTCAAGCGGCCCGCGTAATGCGCGATATGGGCCCTCTGTCCGGCCACGTCGAGGCCGCCTTCGGTTGTAACCTCGGTGCGCTTTTCGGGCACCAGGCAGGCCGCGTGCGGTCCATGGCGCAGCGCAATCTCCAGCATCTCCGGCGTGGCCGCTATCTCGAGGTTGAGCGGCAGCTCGATCTCTTCCGACAGGCGTTCGATATCCTCGTCCGAGATGTGGCGGCGGTCTTCGCGCAGATGCGCCGTAATTCCGTCGGCCCCCGCCTTGGCGGCCAGCCGGGCCGCGCGCACGGGATCGGGATGCACACCGCCGCGGGCGTTGCGAATGGTCGCCACGTGATCGATGTTCACGCCCAACCGCAGGTAATTCGTCATCACTCGTTCTCCGTTCCTTGTCCCGCGTACACCGCCCCGCTGCGCTGGCGCTTGAGTTTCATGACCTTCTCGCGACGACGCTTGCGCCGACGCCGCTGATACTCCGACACCGCGAGGTATACCGGCCAGAAAAAGGCGAACCATGCCACCAGGGTTGTGGGCAGCCCGCCAATCGTCATGGGCCAGAATACGCTCGAGAAGTTCTCGAAAATGTAGTGCATGCTCAGGTCGTCGGGAAGCGCGGATTCACCGGATTCGCCAAGCAGCCAGCGGCCCAGGTTGTAGATCCAGATCCAGATGAACGGAAACGTCCAGGGGTTCCCGATCGCCGTTCCGATGGCCGAGGCGACCACATTGCCGCGCACCAGTAGGGACAGCACGGCCGCGCCAACAAAATGAAATCCCATAAAGGGCGTGAAGGAGATCGCCGCCCCGCAGGCAAATCCGGCCGCAATTCGATAAGGGGTCCCCGGCAGGCGGCCCAGACGGTGTGCGATATAGAGCGTCGTCCGCCGCCAGCCGCGGCGCGGCCAGACCAGCTCGCGGGCGCGGTGCAGGATCGGTAGCGGATTTCGGCGTCGAAACATGGCACATCTACACAAATGGCAAGCAAGCGGGCACTGTTTCGGTCACGCGAATGCGAAGGGTGACATTACAATGCGCCCTGCAATCGCACACTAACCGCGGGCCCGTTCGACCGAAACGATCAGCGGGGTCGCCCGCAACGCCGCGATGATAGTGGTCAAATGCTTCACGTCGCTGACTTCGACGTCGATCAGCATTTCGAAGAAATCGGTCGAACGGCTGGTGATCTTCAGGTTGCTGATGTTCCCCATGTTCTTGCCGATGGTGGTCGAAAGCGAGCCCAGGCTGCCGGGTTCGTTGGCGACCACCAGATGAAGCCGGCCCAGGTGCGGAGTTTCGCCGCCCGCCACGTCCCAGGCAATATCGATCCAGCGCTCAGGCGTATCCTGGAAGTTCTCCAGGGTCTCGCAGTCAATGGTGTGCACCGTCACGCCCTTCCCGGTGGTCACGATTCCGACAATGCGGTCGCCCGGCAAGGGATGGCAGCAATGAGCGAAATGCACCGCCATACCCGGAATGAGGCCCTTGAGCGGCACCGCTCCGTCTTTACCTGTGGGCTTGCCGGGGCGCCCGCGCGGCCGGATGGAGGGAAAAATCGATTCCAGCCGCCGCCGCGGCTTGGCGTCCGGAAACACGGCGACCAGCACCTCGCGCGCCGTATGGTGACCCTGGCCGACCGAGGCATAGAGATCCACGACGGTGTCACCCTTGAACTTCTTGACGACGCCTTCCAGGGCCTTTTCGGTGAATTCGCGGCCGGCCTGACGGAAACTCTTCTGCAGGATCTGACTCCCGAGTTCGGCATATTGCGCGCGCTGTTCCTGCCGGATGAACCGGCGGATGTTGGCTTTGGCCTTGCCGGTGACGACGAAGGCCTCCCAATCCGGCGATGGCTTCTGTGCCTTGGAGGTGACGATCTCGACCTGATCGCCGTTGCGAAGCTGCACGCGAAGCGGAACCATGCGCCCATTGACCTTAACCCCGACCGTTGCATTGCCCACTTCGGAGTGTACGGCATAGGCGAAATCGATGGGCGTCGCGCCCTGCGGTAGGGCGATCAGGTCGCCTTTAGGGGTGAAACAGAAAACCTGGTCCTGGAACATCTCGAGCTTCGTATGCTCGAGGAACTCCTCGGGATTGGAGGCCTGTTCCAGGATGTCCAGCAGCTCTCGCAGCCAACGGTACTGGCGCCCGTCCACCTGCTCGGTGCCCTGTTTGTACTCCCAATGGGCCGCCACACCCAGTTCCGCGATCTCATGCATCTCGCGGGTACGGATCTGCACCTCGATGCGCTGGCGCTCGGGCCCGATGAGGCCCGTGTGCAGCGAGCGATAGCCGTTGGGCTTGGCGATCGAGATGTAGTCTTTGAAGCGGCCGGGCACCACCGGATACTTGCTGTGCAGTTCGCCCATGGTCTGATAGCAATCGGCGATCGAGCTGACCACGATCCGAAATGCCATAATGTCGGACAGCTGCTCGAAGCCTACGTTATAGCGCTGCATTTTGCGCCAAATCGAAGAGGGCGCCTTGATCCGCCCCGAGACCCAGACCTCGATACCGGCCGCGGCCAGGACGTGGCGCAGTTCCTCGACGATCCGTTCGGGTACATCCTCGCCTTCGCGTTTCAAAAACTCGAGGCGCGCGAGAATCGAGTTGTGGGCGTCCGGATTGAGCTCCTGAAAGGCCAGATTTTCGAGCTCGTCCTTGAAGCGCTGCATGCCGATCCGCTCGGCCAAGGGCACGTAGATGTCCATCGTCTCGCGGGCGATGCTGCGGCGCTTATCCGACGAACTGATATGATGCAGCGTGCGCATGTTGTGGACACGGTCCGCCAGCTTGACGAGCAGGACACGGATATCCTCGGACATGGCGAGAACGAGCTTTCGGAAATTCTCCGCGTCATGGCTCTGCTCCGACTGCAATTCGATGCGCGTGAGCTTGGTCACGCCGTCCACCAAGCGCGCGATTTCCGGCCCGAACGCGCGCTCGATCTCCTCAAGCGTAGCGTCGGTGTCCTCGACCACGTCATGCAGCAACGCAGTGATGATCGAATTGTCGTCGAGTCTGAGGTCGGTAAGGATACCCGCGACTTCGAGGGGATGGGAAAAGTAAGGGTCGCCGGAAGCACGAGTCTGGGCGCCGTGCGCCTTCATGGCGAAGACATACGCACGGTTCAGGGCGCCTTCGTCGGCGCCCGGGTCGTAGGACTTGACCCGCTCGACGAGTTCGAACTGACGAATCATGGCCCGCGCTCAAGGTGCGCCGCTCTGCACCTTATCTCTGCCTGAGAGTCTACGCGCGCAACGCCGCGCCGCCAAGCCGGGAAGCGACGGCGCCGGGAGCCGTGCGGCCGGCCGGAAACGGCGGCTAGCCCTTCTCGTCCTCCAGGGCACCGGCCACGAGTTGCTCCGGGTCTGCCGGGTCCGCCGGGTCCGCCGGGTCTGCCGGGTCTGCCGGGTCCGCCGGGTCTGCCGGGTCAGCCGGGTCAGCCGGGTTTGCCGGGTCCGCCGGGTCTGCCGGGTCTGCCGGGTCAGCCGGGTTTGCCGGGTCTGCCGGGTCAGCCGGGTCTGCCGCACTCTTCTTGAGTTCCTCGGCCAGGTCCGCGGCCGGGTTCTCTGCGGAATCGCCGGCCGGAGCCTCAATCGCGGCCTCGCCGGTTAACTCGCCGGCCACTTCCGGAAGGTCGGAATCAGACAGCTCTTCTTCCGGCTCGTCGAACTCGACCTGCCGCTGATAGACCCTGATAAGGCCGTCCTGGACGGCCTCCAGATCGATCGTCTCATCGGCGATCTCCCGTAAGGCGACCACGGGGTTCTTGTCGTTATCCCGCTCCACGGTCAACGTTGTGCCCGACGCGATGTCGCGCGCCCGCTGGGCAGCCAGCATCACGAGATCAAAGCGGTTGGGAACCTTGAGAATACAGTCTTCGACGGTGACGCGCGCCATGCCGAGAAATCTCCGGAGCTGTGAGGAGGCCGGTCTGTTCCGATAAAGCGCCTGGAATATATGGATCGGCGCACGTCAAAGCAAGGTCTTCAGCCCTCCCCGCCGGTACGCTCCATAACCTATTCGATGCACGAAATACCCGAAGCGGGCGATAGGCGTTCCGCCAATTCGGCAGCGCTCACACCGGTAACAGGGTGCCGCCAGTCTGGCACCAATTCCGCCAGAGGCAGGACGACGAAGGCCCGTTCCGCGATGCGGGGATGCGGCAGGACGGGGATTTCCCCGGGCGCGCTCACGGCCCGGCCATAGGCCAGCAGGTCCAAATCCAGCACCCGTGGCGCGTTTCGCGCGTGCCGCACGCGCCCGAAATCCTCCTCGACGGTGTGCAGCGCCGCCAACAGCGCGCCTGGCCCGAGATCCGAATCCAGCGACGCGACCGCATTGACATACCAGGGTTGGTCCGAGGGCGGGACCGGCGCGCTGCAATACCAACGCGAGCGGGCCAGGACCGTAACCTCGCGTTCTTCCAGGGCCGCCAAGGCGGCCTCGCAGGTGTCGCGGGGCGAACCGAAACGCGGATGCTCGAGGTTGGCCCCGATACCGATCAGGATCATGGTTCGACGGCCCTTTGTCCGTAGCGCGGCGGCATGCTGGGCAAGTTCTTCAAGCGTGTCCGCCCACAACCAGCCCACGACTCGTACAGTCGTGAAGCCCTCGGCGGTCGTTTGTCTTTTCTTCTCGTCCTCTTCGCAATACCATATTTGCCGATATTGGGCGTTTTGCGGATTGCTTATCGCATTTCAGGAAGGGTCGATCATGAAATTTTATGAACAAGAAAGAGTCGGGCTTTTCATCGACGGTGCCAATCTCTATGCGACTGCGCGGGCGCTCGGTTTTGACATCGACTACAAGCGTCTGTTGGAACTGTTCAAGGGCGAATGCCGTCTGATCAGGGCCTTCTATTACACGGCCTTGGTCGAGGACCAGGAATACTCGCCGATCCGCCCCTTGATCGATTGGCTCGATTACAACGGGTACACGATGGTGACCAAGCCCACCAAGGAGTTCACGGACTCCTCGGGGCGCCGGAAGCTCAAGGGAAACATGGATATCGAGCTGGCCATCGACGTGCTGGAGATGGCAGATAACCTCAATCACATCGTGCTGTTCTCCGGCGATGGGGACTTCCGCCGCTTGGTCGAGGCCGTTCAACGCAAGGGCGTCAGGGTGACCGTCGTCTCCACGGTGCGCAGCCAACCGTCGATGGTGGCCGATGAACTGCGCCGTCAGGCCGATACATTCATCGATTTGTTGGACCTGCAAGAACAGATCGAGCGGGAATTGCCGCGCGACCATCCCCGCTCCCGCATCGAGAGCGACTACGAGGATGACGAGGCCGCCGGTTTCGACGACGAGGACGAAGACGAAGACGTCTACGAATCCGGCGCGGCATAGGCCGGCGGGTTCGTCCAAGCCGTGGGCCGCGGGATGCCCTGGGGGAGACCATAACGGCACAGACGCCCGATTCGGATTCGACGGCGGTGCGCCGGCTTTCCGAGCCGCAGCGGGATTGCCCCCTCTGCCCGCGTCTCGTGGCCTTCCGCCAGGACAACCGGTCGCGTGATCCAGACTTTCATAACGCGCCCGTGCCCAGTTTCGGGGGCCGGGATGCGCACCTTTTAATCGTCGGCCTGGCGCCGGGGCTGAAGGGAGCGAACCGGACCGGCCGGCCGTTCACGGGCGATTATGCCGGAGATCTACTTTACGAGACCCTCCGCAAGCACGAGTTCGCCCAGGGCGATTACGGCCGCCGCCCGGACGATGGCCTGGTTCTGGTCGGATGCCGGATCACCAACGCCGTGCGCTGCGTGCCGCCGGAAAACAAGCCGACGGGCCGGGAGGCCGCCACCTGCCGACGCTTTCTCGAGGCGGAAATCGAGGGCCTGCCGAATCTCCGGGCCGTCCTGGCGCTGGGTGCCGTGGCCCACGGCGCGGTGTTGGCGGCGCTCGGGCTTACGCGCAGCCATTTTCCCTTCCGCCACGGTGCGATCCATGACCTGCCGGCGCCCGTGTGGTTGGCCGACAGCTATCACTGCTCGCGCTACAACACCAACACCGGCCGCCTGACCGCGGAGATGTTCGACGCGGTCTTCGCAGCCCTGCGCACGCGCCTGTCCGGCGTAGCCGCGTAATACCAACGGTCCTAGATATTGACCGATTTCACCGAGGCGATTTTGGTGCGCCGGCTAGGAGCGAGCCGCGCCGTAGTGCCCGACACTTCAAGCGACGAGCGACGACGCCGGCGGCCAAAGGCGCCCGGCCTCAAAGGTGGGGCAAATCGGCCCGCCGGGTGTGTTCCGGCGCTTGCCCGATGACGCCTCGCATCGCGCTTCACGCCGCGCCGGCCCGGACGAACCGATTTCGTGCCCATGAAATGGGGCAATATCTAGGACCGTTGGTATAAGTTGGAGTCGCAGACCGGGCTAGTCGACCAGCTGTCCGCCCAGCAAAAGGAAGCGCACGGGAATCTGGGCACGGGTCTGGTGGCGGAGATGGGAGACTCCCCGGCGCAGGTTCTCGACCTCCCGCGCCGGTATGGCTGCCAGCTCCTCCGGCCGAAGCACCGGCTCCAGGATCAGCACCAAGGTAAAATCCTGCTCGACCAGAACATCGGCGGCGGCGGATTTCAGGATCGATTCGTGGTAGCTCTCCACGATCGCCCGGCGGTCGAAGGTCAACTCGAAGCCGGGCCGGGTCTCATCCAGCGTGACCTGCCCGTCTCCTTCGACCAACGTGGTGCGGTAGAGAGTATCCTCGAGCCGCCAGAGGAGCTGATAGAGTCCCTCTCGCGCGCCCGCCGTCTCGACCCGGACGCGATAAACGCC
>JAZFZX010000167.1:0-6558 GCA_036444135.1 Kiloniellales bacterium
AGAAGGTAAGCTGTCCGTCAGGTCGGGCAATTCGGACGGACCTTCTTTTAGCAAAGCCTGACACCCTCGTTAGCCGGAAGAGGGGGTTTGGCTGACCATTCTGTGACCCCCATTGTGACCCCAATAAGAAAAAGCCGCCTAGGTTTAGCGGCAATTTCATCGTATCTCATTGAAAAGATTGGGGGGCGCACGGGGACTCGAACCCCGGACCCGCTGATTAAGAGTCAGCTGCTCTGCCAACTGAGCTATGCGCCCACAGATACCTGCCCACCGCCGCATGCCGGCTGGGCGCTAGATAGCAATTCCCCGGGGCCTTGTCGATAGCCCAGAGAGCGGCCCGCGGGCGATGCGGGCCCACGCGTCACGGGGCCACACCGGGTGCCTCGGCACTGCCTCGGAAACCTTGTCCGAAACCGCTGACCGCGCGGCTTTCAGACCTCGCCCAGGCCGCGCCGCGGGATGCGGATGTCGCGGTGGATGTAGACCGACATCATGAACCCGAAGGCCGCCATGACCGCCAGCATGGCGGTGCCGCCAAAGGAGATCAGCGGCAGCGGCACACCCACCACCGGAACGATGCCCATGACCATGGCGATGTTGATGAAGACGTAGAAGAACAGGTTCGTGGTCAGCCCGATCGCCAGCAGCCGCCCGAACTGGTTGCGCGAGCGGAGCGCGATCGCGAAGCCGTAGATGAACAGCAGCAGATAGAGCCCCAACAGCACCAGGCCGCCCAGCATGCCCCACTCTTCGGCCAGCATGGTGAAGATGAAGTCGGTCTGCTTTTCCGGCAGGAAGTTGAGGTGGCTCTGGGTCCCGGCCAGGAACCCTTTGCCGAACAGCCCGCCGGAGCCCAGCGCGATCTTGGACTGCAGGATGTGGTAGCCGGCCCCCAGCGGATCGCTTTCGGGGTTGAGAAAGGTGAGCAGCCGCTGGCGCTGATAGGCGTGCAGGAACTGCCAGGCGACCGGAATGGCCCCCAGCGTGAGAAGGAGACCCAAGGCGAACTTCCACAACCGCACCCCGGCCATGAAGAACACGGCGGCAGCCGCCATCAGCAGCATCACGGCGGTGCCCAGGTCGGGCTGCTTGAGGACCAGGGCGGCGGGCGCGAGCGCCAGGGCCGCCGGGGTCACCAGGTAGAGCGGACGCACCACCTCCTCGTCGGTCTGGCCGTGGAAGTACCGGGCAAGGGCCAGGATGAGGGCCACCTTCATGATCTCGCTGGGCTGGAGCTGGATCACCTCAAGGTCGATCCAGCGCTGCGCGCCCATGCCGGAGCTGCCGGTGAACTCGACCGCCACCAGCAGCGCCAGCGCCGCGAGGTAGATCAGATAGGCGTAGCGGAACCAGAAGCGCACGTCGAACAGGGCCAGGGCAAACATGACCAGCAGCCCGCCAAGAAAGCGAATCGCGTGGCGCAACGCCCACGGCTCCACCGAGCCCTCGGCCGCCGAGTAGAGCATGGCGAAGCCGACGCCGGCCACCAGCAGGACGACGAACACCAGGCCCCAGTTGATCTGCCAGATCTTCTCGCCGAGCGAGATCTCGGGGTTGCGTTGCAGGTTGAGGCCGGTGAGCGCCATGGCTCAGGCCTCTTCCTGCTTGCCGGCGGCCGCGACCGGCAGGGTCGCCGCGTTGCTCGGGTCGCGGCGCTGCGTTTCCATCAGAACGTCGCGCACGATGGGCGCCGCCGACTTCGAGCCGCCGCCGCCGTGCTCCACCACCACGGCACAGCAATAGCGCGGCCGGTGCACGGGCGCGAAGGCCACGAACAGCCCGTGATCGCGATAGCGCCACTCCATGTCCTCGTTCTTCTTGACGCCGCTTTGCCGCTCGCTCAGCGAGATGCGGCGCACCTGGGAGGTCCCGGTCTTGCCGGCCATGGCCCAGTCCTCCCGCTCGATACGCGACCGGTAGCCCGTGCCGCGCTGGCGATTGCTGACCGCGTCCATGGCGTCGTGGATGAACTGCAGATGGGCATCGGGAATGTCCAGCGGCGCGAAGGGCGGCGCCTCGGCCTCGGAGCCCGTCCCGGCCACGGCGCCGGCCTCTGGCGAGGCTTTGTCGTCGCCACGGAAACCGCGCACGAGGCTGGGCCTTACGGCGAAACGGCGGTTGGCCAGGCGCGCCGTCATGACCGCCAGCTGCAAAGGCGTGGCCAGCACGAAACCCTGGCCGATCGCCGTCACCAGGGTTTCGCCGCCCTGCCAGCGTTCGCCGATGGTGGCCAGCTTCCAGTCGCGCGTGGGGATCAGGCCGCTCGCCTCGCCCGGCAGTTCGATGCCGCTCGCCTCGCCCAGGCCCAGCCGGTTGGCCATGGCCGAAATGCGGTCGATGCCGGCCCGCCGGGCCAGATCGTAAAAGTAGACGTCGCACGACTGCTTGATACCGTTGTGCATGTCGAGCCAGCCGTGGCCGTATTTCTTCCAGCAATGGAACTTGGCCCGGCCGAGCTTCATGAAGCCCGGGCAGTAGGTCCGGTGGTCTTGACCGATCCCGGCCTCCAGCGCCGCCAGCGCCACGATCATCTTGAAGGTCGATCCCGGCGCATAGAGCCCGGCCACCGCCTTGTTGGTGAGCGGGCTCAAGGGATTGCTCACCAGCGCACGCCACGCGCGCCCGGAGAGTCCCACGTTGAACGCGTTGGGGTCGTAGCTGGGCACCGAGGACAGCGCCAGGACCTCGCCGCTCTCCACATCCATCACCACGGCGGCAGCGCTGCGCGCGCTCATCAGCCGCTGGTGCAGGAAGTTCTGCAGGCCGGTGTCCAGGGTAAGAACCAATTCGCGGCCGGGTTCGCCGTCCTGGCGCGAAAGCTCCCGGATGACCCGGCCCATGGCGTTGACCTCCACGTGGCTGGTGCCGGCCGAGCCGCGCAGGTCGAGGTCGAAGCGCCGCTCCATACCGGTCTTGCCGATCCGGAAGCCCGGCAGTTCCAGCAGCGGATCGCCGGTCAGCTCGCGCTCGGACACCGCCGCGACGTAGCCCAGCACCTGAGTCAAAGGCTCGCCGTAGGGATACCGGCGGGTCTGGCCCACCTCGATGAAGACCCCAGGCAGCACTGGCGCATTCACCTCGATGCGGCTGACTTGGCGCCAGCTCAAGTTGTCGCGCACGGTGACCGGCACGAACGGTCGCTTGCGCGCGACCTCACGCAGAATGCGCGCCCGGTCGTCCTCGCCGAGCTCGATGATCCGCGACAGGTCGTCGAGGGCGCGCGGCAGGTCCGGCGCCTGCTCGGGCACGATCACGGCGCGATAGTTCTGCTGGTTCACCGCCAAGGCCACCCCGAAGCGGTCGACGATGCGCCCGCGCGGCGGCGCCAGCAGGCGCAGGTTGATGCGGTTGTCCTCGGCCAACGTACGGTAGCGCTCGGACTCGACGACCTGCAGGTAGTACATGCGCCCCACCAGCGTGGCCAACAGTAACGACTGCCCACCGCCCAGCAGCAAAGCGCGCCGGGAGAAGGTCTTGAATCGCGTCTGTTCTTCGTGGACGAAAGCCATGGCCAGGCCGCTCAAGCTCGGCGGTACACACTGCGCTGCAACTGGGCAAACAGCCAAGCCAGGCAGGGATAGACCGCGATGGTGGCGAGATAACCGAAGAGCCCCGGCTCCGGGTCGATCAAGCGGGTCTCGATCAGGCAGGTGAGCGCCCAGCCGGCAAAGAAGGCCGCCGCCGCGATCGGGGCGAATACCAACCAGATTGCCAAGAACGAGGCCCCGACCATGTAGCGCCGCACGCCCCCGACCAGACCATGCAGCAGCAGCAGCGACAGGATGCCGACGCCAACCGGGCCGCCGCCCAGCAGATCGTAGAACAGGCCGATCAGGAAGACGGCCCACAACGGCATGAGGTTCGGCTTGTAGACCGTCCAATAATAGACGGCAACCATCACCAGCGAGGGAATGACTGGCGACAGCTCGGGCACCCTCAACGGCACCATCCCGACCAGAATCAGCAGGAGGGTTGCGAAAAAGGGCAGAATACTCCGGGCGAGGAGGTCCAGGCGATGCCAGACGTCCTGCCGCATGGCTCGACTCCTCTTATCGTATTAGTCCGGGCCTGAGGCGGGCAGCAGCAAGCCGGGCTGCTCGAAGTCGATCAGGCGCAGATACTCCATGCGGCCCCAATCCACGAAGGGCTGCACCCGCACCTGGCCGTCGGCGGCCGAGGCCACGACGCCCACCGGAAGGCCGGCCGGAAACATTCCGCCGTCCCCGGAGGTCAGCACCCGGTCGCCGGGACGCACCTGCGCCCGCGGGCCGAGGTACAGCAGCATCGGCCGGCTGCTGTTGTCGCCGGCCAGCACCGCACGCTCGCGCGAGTTGGCAAGGAACACCGGGATACGGCTGTTCATGTCGGTGATCAAGAGGACGCGCGCCGAGCGACCGCCCGATTGCGCCACGCGTCCGGCCAGCCCCTCGCCCGTCACCGCCGCCTGACCCTGGGCCACGCCATCGCCCGCACCGGCGTGGATCAGCACCGAGCGCACGAAGGCGCCGCCGGTATCGGCCACCACCCGCGCCGTGACATAGCGTGTGTTCGGGTCGGGGGTCATGCGCAACATGTCGCGCAGGGCCGCATTTTCCGACTCCAGGCGATAGGCGACGGTCTGCCAATGGCGCAGCCGGTCGTTGGTATTGCGCAGCTTCGCGTTCTCCTCGGCCAAGGCGGCCAGCTGCTGCACCTGTTCGATCGCGTCGACCGCGCTTCCGATGGGCCGCGAGGCGAAGTCGAGAATCGGCGCTACCGCGTCGGTTACCGCGACGCGCGTCTTGTGAACGATGGTGGAATCGGTCTTTCCGAGGAGGGTCAGCGCCAGGGCGGCCGTCACAAGGAGGAAAACGGCGAAACGCTGGACCCATGCCTTCACCGGCGTGGCTAGACGCGAAACGGTGCCCAGGCGATTGTTCAATCGGTCCTCCCGGCCGCGATCCTCCCTCCCCTGTCAGGGAATCCGCGGGCGGCCGCGCACAATTTAACGATATAGAGATGACAAATAAAGAAACTCTTTACGACTTGAGGTTTGCACACATAAGGGCCGGCTTTGCTGGATTACGACCATCGCCGCCGCGGTCGCCACGGCGGTTACAAACCGTCGACGTAGCGAATCATGCGCTCGCGGGTTTCGGGATCGGGTAGGCGCCCATAGGCCGCGCCCATGTTCTCGCGCATATGATCCACGCGTGTGGTCGCGGGAATTGCGCAGGTAACAGCCGGGTGCGAGACGACGAATTTGAGGAAAAACTGGGCCCAGTTCGCACAATCGAATGCGCGCGCCCAGCCCGGTACCGGGCGGTGCGCGAAATCGTCGAAAAGCGCGCCTCGCCGGAAGGGCCGGTTGATGATCACCGCCAGGCCGCGTTCGGCCGCCAGGGGCAGCAGGCGCCGCTCGGCCTTCCGATCGAGGATATTGTAAGTAAACTGGACGAAGTCGACGGGCTCTTCGCCCATCACTTTCTCGAAGTCGTCATGCCGGCGGCCGTGGGACGTCGTGATGCCGATGTAACGCACCCGGCCTTGCGCCTTCCAATCCACCAGCGTCTCCAGATGCGCCTCCCAGTCGAGCAGGTTGTGGATCTGCATCAGGTCGAAACGCTCCACGCCCCACAGTTGCCGCGATGCTTCCATCTGCCTGACGCCGCGCGATTGAAAAAGCGTCCACACCTTGGTCGCGGAAAACAGCGCCTGGGTGTTCGCTATGCGCGCCAGGGCGTCACCGATAACCGCCTGCGACGAGCCGTACATGGGCGAGGAATCGATCACCGCCCCACCATCGTCGAAAAATGCCTGCAGCACCTCGCGCCGCTGGTCGCGTAACAGCCTAAAATAGCCCACGTCGAAGGTGCGCCACGAACCCATGCCGATCACCGGCAATCGCTCCCCGGTCTTTGGAACGGCCTTGTTCAGCAGCGGCTGGGATGCGGCCAAAGCTCGGCCGTGGCCCAGACCGACGGACACATCGAGGGCGCCCATCGCCGACAGGACGGCGCGGCGGCTTGGCTCCCGCTTGGCTCGTTTCATCTCGGGTCCCTGAATTGCGGTGCCGGACACAGGGCCGACCGATTTCAGGCTAGAGAGCACCAGCGCCGGCCAGTGTGCACGACACAGCCAACCGATTCTATCGCTATGACGCCGTCCTTCCCTCAACGTCGTGACGCTGTGCAAGATTGCTGGCGCCGTGGGACACGACCTCCCGCGCCGGGAACTCGCCTCGCCTCCCTTCGCCGACCGGTCGCCATAGTGTAGATCGAACAGCTTCGCGAACCGCGCCGTCGCCGGCGGGGCGGCTCTCTAGATCCAGCACCAGTGTTTTTATTGAGGTGTGCGCCCGGGTGGGCGCCCTAGTAGGGGCCGATGAGGACGTTTTGCAGCGCCTTCATCTCTTCCAGGCAGCGCCCGGTTCCCAGCGCAACGCAGGACAGCGGGTCGTCGGCGATCGAGACCGGCAGGCCGGTCGAGGCGCGCAGCACGAAATCGAGATTGCCCAGCAGCGCCCCGCCGCCGGTCAGCACGATGCCCTTGTCGACGATGTCGGCGGCCAGCTCCGGC
>JAZFZX010000168.1:0-14542 GCA_036444135.1 Kiloniellales bacterium
GCCTTAAGGTGGATGTCCCCCGCCAGCCCGGACGGACCGATTTGTTCCCATGAAATGGGTCAATATCTAGGATTGTCGGTGTTCGGTTCGATTTCTTACAAAAACCGTGCCCGCAGCGCAGCCGCCCGCAGGCGGCCGGGTCGGGTCAAGGCTGGTTCCGCACGAACGGAAAATGGCCTACGGCTGGCGGTTGAGGGTTCAATCGTGGTCGAAGAAACGCACCTCGAAGTCCTCTGGGATCGGACCGTCGTGGTAGCGGTTTATACAGGCGACCAAGGAGCCCGTCTTCGCCGTGAAGTCCTCGGTATAGAAATCCAGGATCTCGCCGACGTAGTCCAGATAGCCCAGCAGGGCCTCCGGATTCTCGGCCAGGCCAGCGAAATCCACGCGGCCCTCATCGTCGACGTAGGTCTGGAGCACCGTCGCCCAGAGGTCGAGCGGCGGGCTGGCCCGCTACCGATCGCCGTCGGCCAGAGAGGCCCCGACCGGTCCGGCCAGGAAGAAAAGCAGCGCCAGCCAAATCGCGGTCCGGTTCATGGCTCGGTACGGCCACGCCGCTTCTGTGCAGACGCAGCCGTGGACGCAGCGCCCATCTTGTCCGGGCCCAGTTTGGCACGGCCCTTGCGGGCCTTGGGCGGCAAGGCGCCCGGCGTCACCTGCGGCACGTCTTCGTGAAGTCCGCCGGTGAGCGGGTGCCAGAACCGCATTCCGTTACCGTTTTGCAGCCGCACCGGGCGGAGGATGAACGCATCGCGCTTGGCGTTGTGCAGACACATGGAGACCGGTCCGTCGGCCGTCGCCACCATGAACGCGCAGGCGTCGACGCGATCCTTCTCCAGCCGGCAGGCGTCCATGAAGTCGTGGATGAAGAAGGACAACTTGTGGGCTCGGCCGCGGGCCGCCACCAGGTCCCGCGACATGATCCGCGCTTTGTCCAGAGCCCAGCCGGCTCCGGCGGCCCAGATCCGCGGGTTCTGGAGGAACCAGCCGGCAAGCGCGCCCAAGGCACGACGCGGGCGGGTGCGGTCGAACTGCAGGCCGGCACTGTGGGCCAACGCGTTGGCGATGAACCGCCGGTCATCGAAAAGATCATAAACCGCACCGTTGACCACCAGGGTCATGGCGTAGCGGTTGCATCCGGCGTGACCCGCGCTTACCGCATCGAAGGTCACGGAAGCGCCGGCCCCGGTCTCGATCCGGCGCCCGACCTCGTCCATCGTGATGCGGGCGTCGCGCGCGCGCTCGGTCCCGCGCCCCGTTTCGGCCTGGAGCTGAAAGGACGCAAGGCGGACGACATCGCTGTGGCGGACGAAGAAGGCCGCGACATCGGCTATCTCCGCGAGGTTACCGTTGAATACGGTGGTGTTGAAGAACACCGAAACCGGCAGTCCGCGGGCCCGGTTGATGTAATCCAGGCGGACCGCGTTGAGGTCGGCTTCGGTGTCATAGCCGCGCCGTCCTTGGGTCATGTCCACGTGGAAGGCCACGTCGACCAGGCCCGCATCGATCAGCGCCTCCAACAAGTCGCGTTTGAGGCGGATGCCGTTCGTGAACAGCGACGCCCGCATGCCCCTGTCGCGTATCCGGGCGACAATATCGACCAGTTCGCTACGCTTCCGGAGGGTGGGATCGCCGCCGGTCACCTGCACGTCCGTGTCCGGGCCGTAAAGCCGGGCGATGGCATCGATGCGCCGGAAAAGCTCTCCCAGAGGTATGTCCCGGACGGCCTCCGAGTGTTCCGACAAGTAGCAGAGGGTGCAGTCGAGGTTGCAGCGCTGCGTGATTTCGAGGGCGATGCAGCCGATCGGCCAGCGCCGCCCCATGGCCTGGCCTTGGTGCCACTGGCCCGTGGCCCGCATCCGTGCGCGCGCGACGGCCAGCGGGGGTTCCGGCGAACCCGTCCAAGGATAGGGCGGGTAGTCCCTGATGGCCTGGGCTGAGAGATATTCGACCAAAGGCGGCTCCAAATTGGGCGAGCGGAGCATACCGTCTTAGCGCGGGAACGCGAAAACAACCATCCGTGAGCGCGTGCGGCCCGGCCTTGCATGATCGGGCGCGCCGGATATTGGGGTCGAACGCCTTTGGCGTTTCGCCAAGCCTTGCCAGCAGGCTAGCGACGCGCCACTGTCTCGGCATGGACAGCCCCCCTCAACGCATGCCATCCGCCACCCGGCCCGCGATTGATCCCGGGCAGGTCGAGACCTGGATCTTCGACCTGGACAACACGCTCTACCCGGCCTCCTGCAACCTGTTCGCCCAGGTCGACCACCTTATGGGCATGTTCATTCAGGAGCTGCTATCGCTCGGCCCGGAGGAAGCACGCCGCCTGCAGAAGCGCTACTTTCGGGAACACGGAACCACGCTGCGCGGGCTGATGAACCATCACGACGTGGACCCGGAAGCGTTCCTCGAATTCGTCCACCGGATCGACTTCTCGGTGATCGAGCCCTCGCCCGCGCTGGACGCCGCGCTCGCGGCCCTCGACGGGCGCAAGCTGGTGTTCACCAACGCCACGAAACAGTACGCCGAGCGTGTGTTGAACCGCATCGGCGTGGGTCATCACTTCGAGGCGATCTTCGACATCGTGGCCGCCGACTATCGGCCGAAGCCCGAGCGGGAAAGCTATCACTGCCTGATTCAGCAGCACGGGATCGACCCGACGCGCGCCGTTTTGGTCGAGGACATCGCGCGCAACCTGGCCCCCGCCGCGGAGCTGGGCATGACGACGGTCTGGGTGCCCAACGACACCGACTGGTCGCGCGCCGGGGCGGAGGACGGCCACATCCATCACGTCACCGAGGACCTGGCGGACTGGCTGAGCGCCCTGGTCGCCCTCGCGCCTGCGGCGGCCGCCTTACCTGCTGCCGGCGGCGCTTGACGGGGCCTGGCGCCTCACGCATGTTCACAGCCCTTTTCGGCAACACACCTTGGGCTCTGCTGGGGGGCGGTCTCCGATGAATGCCGATCGCTTGCAAAGCTTGATCGAAGCCGCCTGGGACGATCGCGACAGGATCGGCCCGGACGCCAAGGGCGGTGTCCGCGACGCCGTCGAAGCGGCGCTCGACGGGCTGGATGGCGGCCGTTACCGGGTGGCCGAGCCGCGCGACGGCGGATGGTACGTGAGCCAGTGGCTGAAGAAGGCCGTGCTGCTGTCGTTCCGCTTGAACGATATGACGCCCATTCCCGGCGGCCCGGGCCCCGACACCAACTGGTGGGACAAGGTGCCGTCCAAGTTCGCGGGCTGGGGCGAGGCCGAGTTCCGCCAGGCTGGATTTCGCGCCGTGCCCAACTGCATCGTCCGTCGCTCGGCCTACATCGCGCCGGGGGTGATCCTCATGCCCTGTTTCGTCAATCTCGGAGCCCACGTGGCCTCCGGAACCATGATCGACACCTGGGCGACGGTGGGATCTTGCGCCCAGATCGGCAAGAATTGCCACATTTCGGGGGGTGCCGGCATCGGCGGCGTTCTGGAACCGCTGCAGGCCAACCCGGTGATCATCGAGGACGGCTGCTTCATCGGCGCGCGCGCCGAGGTCGCCGAGGGCGTGATTGTCGAGCGCGGCTCGGTGCTCTCGATGGGGGTCTATCTGGGTGCCTCGACCAAGATCGTCGACCGCGCCAGCGGCGAGGTCTTCATGGGCCGCGTGCCAGCCTATTCGGTCGTGGTGTCCGGCACCCTGCCCGGCAAGCCGCTGCCCAGCGGCGAGCCAGGGCCCAACCTCTATTGCGCCGTGATCGTCAAGCGCGTCGACGAACGCACCCGCGCCAAGACCTCTATCAACGATCTGCTGCGCGATTGAACGAGGAACCCAGGGCCATGGGCGCCATCGACACTGTCGAGCTGACCCAGCGGCTGATCCGCTGTCCGAGCGTGACGCCGGCCGAAGGCGGTGCGCTCGACCTTCTGGAAGAATTGCTGACCGGCCTCGGCTTCCAATGCCATCGCCTGGTGTTTTCCGAGCCGGGCACCGAGGACGTCGATAACCTCCACGCCCGCCTCGGCGCGGCGGCCCCGAACTTCTGTTTTGCCGGTCACACCGACGTGGTGCCGCCGGGCGATCCCGGCCACTGGCGCTTCGATCCCTTTGCCGGAGAGCTCGCCGACGGCATGGTCCACGGGCGCGGCGCCGTCGACATGAAGGGCGCCATTGCCGCCTTCATGGGCGCAGTTTGCCGCTTTCTGGACGCCCGCGGCCCGGATTTCGGTGGCTCGATTAGCCTGCTGATCACCGGCGACGAGGAGGCCGTGTCCGTCAACGGCACCCGCAAGATGCTGCAATGGCTGGGGGAGCAGGGCGAGACGCTGGACGCCTGCCTGGTCGGCGAGCCCACGAGCGGCGAACGCCTCGGCGACACGGTGAAGATCGGGCGCCGTGGCGCCATGAATGCCCGGCTGACCGTGCGCGGCGTGCAGGGCCACACCGCCTATCCGCAGCTGGCCGACAACCCGGTGTATAGCCTGGTACGCATGCTCGAACGTCTGAGTCGCGATCCACTCGACGCCGGCACCGAGCATTTCGAGCCGTCGTCGCTGCAGATGACCACGGTGGACGTCGGCAACCCGGCAACCAACGTCATACCGGCCGAGGCCAAGGCGGGCTTCGACATCCGCTTCAACGACCTGCGCGATAGCTCCGGACTCGAGCGCTGGCTGCGCGAAACCCTCGATTCCGTGGGCGCTCGTTACGAATTGGACCTCAAGGTCTCCGGCGAATCCTTTCTCTGCCCGCCGGGTCCCCTGAGCGCCCTGGTCAGCGAGGCGGTCGAATCGGTGACCGGCACACCTCCGGCGCTGGGCACCGGCGGCGGGACCTCCGATGCGCGTTTCATCAAGGACTACACCCCCGTCGCCGAGCTGGGCCTGCTCAACAGCACGGCCCACAAGGTCGACGAGCGGGTGAGCCTCGAGGACCTGAGCGCGCTCGGGCGCATCTACGAAGAGGTCCTCCAGCGTTTCTTCGCGGCCTGATGCCCTCGGCGCGGGAGATCGTCTACGCGGTCTACGGCGCCTGGCTGCTTTTGCGCTTCGAGGCCCGCGGCCTGACGTATTTCGAGGATTCGGTCCCGGCCTTCTGGCGGTCCTTCTTCGCCGCCGTCATCGTCGCGCCCGCCTACCTCGTCATGACGGTGACGCATCTGGCGAAGAGCCAGACAGAGGCCGGTCTGTTGCAGGCTCTGGCGGTCGAACTCCCGGCCTACGTGATCCTGTGGACGGCCTTTCCGCTGGCACTTTTCTACATCACGCGAGGGATCGGCAAGGAAGACCGCTTCCTGATCGCCGTCATTGCTCTGAATTGGACCGCGATCATCCACGTCGCGCTCTCGCTGCCGGTTCACCTGGTGACCCAGGCGCAACTCCTGCCACCTCCGATCGGCGACCTTCTGAGTCTCGGCCTGTTCGTGTTCCTACTGATCTATGAATGGTTCATCGTCCGCACGGCGCTCGCGGTCGGAGGCCTCGGCGCCGCCGGCGTCGTGTTTCTCGACGTTTGCCTGAGCTTCGCCATACGGGCCGCCGCGGACGGGACGCTGCAATAGGATAAGGCCCGCCGCCGCCCTAATCGTAGCCGACCGAGACGAGGTAGAGCCCTTCGGCCGGCGCCGTCGGCCCCGCCGCCGCCCGGTCCTTCCGGGCCAACACCCAATCGAGCTTGGCCCGGTCCCACTTGCCCTGCCCGACCAGTTTCAGGCTGCCGACCAGGTTGCGGACCTGGTGGTGCAGAAAGGACCGGGCGCTCGCGTCCACGCGCAGCTCCTCGCCGTGGCGCGAGACCGACAGCCGGTCGAGCGTCTTGACCGGCGAATCCGCCTGGCATTCGGCGGCCCGGAAGCTGGAGAAGTCGTGCCGCCCGACCAGCGCCTGGGCCGCCTCGTGCATGGCATCGGCGTCGAGCGGCACCGGCACGAACCAAGCACGGCCGCGGTCCAGCGCCAGCGGCGCGCGGCGGTTGGCGATGCGATAGAGATAGCTGCGCCGGGTCGCCGAAAAGCGCGCGTGAAAATCCGGCGGCGCGGCCTCCGCCGCCAGCACGGCGATGGGCGCGGGCCGGAGATGGGCGTTGAGGGCGTCGCGCAGCTTATCGGCGGCGGTCTCGCGCTGCAGGTCCAGATGGGCCACCTGGCCGAGCGCATGGACCCCGGCGTCGGTCCGCCCCGCGGCGGAGAGCCGGACCCGCTCGCCGCAAAAGCCGAAGACCGCGTCCTCCAGCGCCTCCTGAACGCTCGGGCCGTTTTCCTGATGTTGCCAACCCACGAACGGCCCGCCGTCGTACTCGATCAGCAGCTTGAAGCGTGTCATGGCGAGGGCAACACGGTGCCCGGCGCCAAGCGCAGGCCGCGCAGGAGTTCCGTGCCGCCGAGCGGCTGCCGGCCCGGCCGCTGCACGCCGACCAGGCGAAGCGCGGCAGCGCCGCAGGCGACCGTCATGGACCTATCGAGCAGGGTGCCGGGTTGCGCGCCGGCCGGTTGGTCCACCACCTCGGCCGCCAGGACCTTGAGTTGCCCGCCGTCGCCGGGCAGAACCGCATAGGCGCCCGGCGACGGCGTGAGCGCCCGCACCTGGCAGGCCAACTCCACCGCGGGGCGCCGCCAGTCGAGCCGCCCCTCCGCCCGCGCCAGCTTGGCCGCGTAGGTCGCCGCCGCATCGTCCTGCGGCACCGGGCCGAGCCGGCCGGCCGCCAGATCGGCGAGCGCGCGGACGATCAGCCGCGCGCCCAACGCGGCCAGCGTGTCGTGCAACGCCGCCGCCGTCGTCTGCGGACCGATCGGGACCGCCTCTTGCAGCAGCAGCGGGCCGGTATCGAGGTCCTCGTCCATCTGCATGATGGTGACGCCGCTTTCCCGGTCACCGGCCAGAATGGCGCGCTGGATTGGCGCCGCGCCGCGCCAGCGCGGCAACAGCGAGGCGTGCACGTTGAGGCAACCCAGACGGGGGGCCGCGAGACTCGGTTTCGGCAGGATGAGGCCGTAGGCCACCACCACCGCCGCGTCCAGGCCGAGTCCGGCGAATTCCACCTGGACTTGGCCGTCATCGAGCCTCGGCGGCGTGCGCAGGGGCCAGTCCTTGTCCTCGGCCAGCCTGTGGACGGGCGACGGCGTCTCCTGGTGGCCGCGGCCTGCCGGGCGCGGTGGCTGCGTGTAGACGCAGGCGATCTCGTGGCCGGCGGCCGCCAGAGCCACCAGGCTCGGCACCGCGAAGTCCGGCGTTCCCAGAAAAGCGAGCCGCAGGCCGGTCATGGTACTGGTTCCGTTTCGGCCAGAGCCGCGGGCTAGAGGGCGCGCGCCGCTTCACCGTCGGAGGACCGGCCCGGCTTGCCACGGCCCTTCCTCGGCACCCAGACGTCGGATTTGTCCGCTTTCTTCGACTTGACGAGTTTGCGCAGGATCATGTTGCGCTTGAGCGCGGAGATGTGGTCGACGAACAGGATACCCTCCAGGTGGTCCATTTCGTGCTCGATGACGGTCGCGAGCATGCCGCTGGCCTCGAGTTCGCGCACCTCGTTATCGCGGTCGAGATAGCGCACCCGTATCGCGGCTGGACGGACCACATCGGCGAAATGATCGGGAAGCGACAGGCAGCCCTCCTCGTAGGTGGTGTCCTCGTCGGACAGCCAGAGCAGTTCCGGATTGGCCAGATAGAGGGGTTGGGGCGCCTCGTCAGAGCGCGCGACGTCCACGGCGATCACCCGCTTCGGAACACCCACCTGCGGCGCCGCGAGGCCGATGCCGGGTGCCGCGTACATGGTTTCGAGCATGTCGTCCATCAGCTGGCGGATCCCGTCGTCCACCGCTTCGATGGGCGTTGCGATCTTCTTGAGCCGCGGGTCCGGCGCGATAATGATTGGGCGAATCGCCATTCCTTCCACCGCTCGTTTGCAGGTTCGGGATTGCTGCTGCCGGTTACCTAAGGACTTCCCGGTGCGGCGTCAAGAAATCGGGACCGCCGGGCTACCGCGCCGTGCTAGGCTTGGCCTCGCGAATCGGCACCTCGCCGCGCCGCCCTGCCAGCCACGTGCCAGTTTAGAGTCACGCCACCATGGACCCGACGCTCATCGCCGCCGCCGCCCTCGCCTTCGGCCTCGGCCTGCTGGCCGCCGTTCTGGTCCTGCGGGCGCGCGGGCGCCACGGGGGCGGGGTCGCGGAAATCGCCGGCCGCCTGGCGCAGATGGCCGAGAGCCAGACCGCCGTGCAGGCCCGCTTGTCCGAACAGCTTCAGGCCCAGGAGCGGGCCGTCACCAAGGCGGTCGAGGACCGCCTGAAAGACTTCTCGAAACGGGTCGGCGAACGCCTGACGGAAAGCGCGACCCAGAGCCACACCACCCTGACCGATCTGCGCGAGCGCCTGGCAGTCATCGACCGGGCGCAGAAGAACATCACGGAGCTCTCCACCCAGGTGGTCGGGCTGCAGGACGTACTGGCCAACAAGCAGGCCCGCGGCGCTTTCGGCGAGATCCAACTGATCGATATCGTCCAGACCATCCTGCCGCCCAGCGCGTACACCTTTCAGGCAACACTGAGCAACGGCAAGCGGGCCGACTGCCTGATCCGCCTGCCCAACCCGCCGGGGCCCATCGTCATCGATTCCAAGTTTCCGCTGGAAAGCTACGAGGCCCTGCGGGCCGCCGTAGACGAGACCGCGGCCACTCAAGCGCGGCGTGCCTTCTCCACGGCGGTCCGCACCCACGTGCAGGACATCGCGGCCAAGTACATCGTGGCGGGCGAGACGGCGGAATCGGCACTCATGTTCCTGCCCAGCGAGGCGGTCTACGCCGAACTCCACGCCAGTTTTCGCGGTGTGGTGGAGGAGTCCTTTAAGGCCCGCGTGTGGATCGTGTCGCCGACCACGCTGATGGCCACCCTGAACACGGTGCGTGCCGTATTGAAAGACGTGCGCATGCGCGAGCAGGCGGGCGTGATCCAAACCGAGGTGCGTCTGGTGCTCGAAGACGTGCTGCGGCTCGACGACCGGGTGGCCAAGCTGCAGCGGCACTTCGACCAGGCGAGCGAAGATGTGCGGCAGATCCGCATCTCCACCGAGAAGGTGTCCAAGCGCGCCGAGCGCATCGAGGAGCTGGAACTGGAGCCGCCGGAACTAGAGGCGCCGGACAGTCCGGCGGAAGCCCTCGGCCAAAAGACGCCGGCTAACGATTAACGGAAAATTGTATGATTCGTTTAGTTATACGCGTTTTAGTTAATTCTTAATTCGTTGCTTTCCTGCTCCTGACCCATTCATGCATGTGTTAACGGACTGGCTGCCAGGAGATGCCTAAAAATACTCGTTTAATCACAGCGATTTAGGCCCTATTTTCGACCGTAATTAATCAATAAGTGTATAATTTTTCTGCGCTACGGCCGGGTCACCCGCACCCGGTAGCGGAATGTGGTCTCGCCCCCGGCGGGCACGGCGAGTGTCCAGGCGATCCGATTGGCGGTCTCCTGTTCGTGCGCCGCGCTTTCCGTGAGCATCCGCCAGCCCGGCGGCATGTGGCCGACCACCTTGACCTGGACCGCCTCGTCCTTGGCGTTGGCCACGACGATCTCCTGCGCCGACTCGTAGCTCTTGGACGACAGCCGTTCGAGCGCCGTGCGTTTGGCGCGGCCCGTCACGTCGAAGGCACGGGCAATCGCCAGGCGCACCTCCTCGCCCACCGGCGTGTGACCGATGCGGTCCTCGCCAATGAAGACCGGCGCGCCGTCTGCGCCGCCCGGCCGGTAGACCCGCACCACACCGCCGGGCAGCGGCTTTCCGGGACCGCCGTCGGCCACGTTTTCGAACTGCAGAACCACGTCGGCCTGCAGCGGGCCGATTTCCTCGGCCCCGCCCTGCACGTTGACCAGCGCCTCGAAGCGAAACTCCTTGCTCACCGCCACTCCGCCGGCCCGCAGGAGCACGATTTGCTTGGTCTCCCGGTCGGCCAGGGTGACCGGCCGTTCGACTTCGTAGAGATGCTGTTCGCCGATCGCCTGGGCCGCGAGGCCCTCGGGCACCGGCGCGGCCGCCTCGGCCATCATGGTGACGGCGCCGCGCATGGCGACCGGACCGCCCGCCTGGTTGACCTCGCCGGCCACCAGCCGCAGCCGGGCATCGGGGAAGTCGACGCCGCTGGCATTGGTCAGTGTCACCAGGCCGGTCAGGTCCAGGCGGTCCTCCCCGGCGTTGACCTCGGCCAGATAATCCGCCTGCCAGGTCAGCCCGGCCGTCAGGTACTGGATGCGCAGGTCGCGTTCGCCGGCCGCCTCGCTTTCGAGGCGCGCGATCAGCGTCGGACGGGGGCGGAGGCCCTCGGGCACCTCGGCGAAGGCGAGCCGGTCGGTGGGCACACTTTCGACCCGGCCCGCGATGCGCACCACCGGGCCTTCGGCGGCTGACAGCAGCTCGGCCTCGACCAGGGTCTCCTCGCCGGTTTCGGGATGGGTTCGCACGACCCAGACCGCGCCGCCTACGGACTTTTCCAGCAGGCGCCGGGGAGTCAGCAGGTCGAAGCGCAGGCTTTGTTCCAGGAGCCGCACGCCGGTGCCTTCCAGCAGGAGGGTCTCCGGCCTCAAGGAGGGGCTCACCTCGCTCAGCACCAGGACGTTCTCGCCCGCCTGCAAGGCGATACGGCGCGTCTCGTCGATCAACCCCAGATCGCGGTTATAGACCGTGACCACCAGGTCCGACCGGCCCTCGACGCCCACCTCGCGTTCCGCGGCCAGGCCGCGTCCCCCAGCCGCGACAAGCACGGCGAGCGCCACGGCCGCCAGCAGCGGACGCCCGCGGCCCAGGCCTTGCCACACTGTCTTGCTCATATCTGCGCCTCCCCTATGACTGGTCCTCGCCACCGGCCGGCCGGCGCGCCTTGAGGGCCGCCATCAACGTGCCGTCGTCCAGGTAATCGAGCTCTCCACCCACCGGCACGCCGTGCGCCAGCCGGGTGACCAGGATGTCCAGGCCGGCCAGCCGCTCGCCGATGTAATGGCCGGTGGTCTGGCCATCGACCGTGGCGCTCAGGGCCAGGATCACTTCGCGCACCTCCGGCACCTTGGCGCGCGCCACCAGATCGCCCATGCGCAGATGCTCCGGCCCGCGGCCGTCGAGCGCCGACAGGGTGCCGCCGAGCACGTGATAGCGCCCTTTGAAGGCGCCACTGCGCTCGATCGCCCAGAGGTCTGCCACCTCCTCCACCACACAAAGCGTCGCCGGATCGCGCCGCGGGTCGCGGCAAACGGCGCAAGGGTCCTGGGTGTCGAAATTGCCGCATTGGCCGCAGTTGCGGATCTGATCCGCCGTCCGACCCAGCGCCGCGGCCAGAGGCAACATGAGGGATTCGCGCTTTTTCAGCAGGTGCAGCACCGCGCGCCGGCCCGAGCGCGGCCCCAGCCCGGGTAGGCGGGCCAAGAGCTCGATCAGGCGTTCGATCTCGGAAACGGCCATGGAAGGCGGCGCAATCCCTAAAGCGGCAGGCTCATGCCCGGCGGCAAGTTGAGCCCGCCGGTCAGTTTCTGCATCTCCTCGCTGACGCGGGTTTCCACTTTGCGCTTGGCATCGTTCACGGCCGCCACGATCAGGTCCTCGAGCACCTCCGCGTCATCGGCGTTTATCAACGAGGGATCGATCTTCACCGCCCGCAGCACGCCTTTCCCATTCATGGTCACCTGCACCATGTCGCCGCCGGCCGCGCCATGGACCTCCAAATCGGCCAACTGTTCCTGGAGCTCGGCCATTTTGGCCTGCATCTGCTGCGCCTGCTTCATGATCTGGCCGATGTTCGTCATGTCGCGTCGTCTCCCTCATCCGGGTCATCGAGGCCGGGATCATCGTCGCCGGAACCGGAGCGCTCGTCCGCGGCGCCGTTGGGCGGCGGCCGTTCGGCGGACCCGCGCACCTCGACGATGCGGGCGCCTGGAAAGCGGCTCATCGCCTCTCGCACCAAGGGGTCTTGCTCGGCGGTTTCGAGACGCCAGGCCCGTTCTGCGTCTCGCTGGGCGCGCAGTGTGGGGGCACCGGGGTCTCCGGATACGCTGACCATCCAGCGCCGGCCCGTGCACTCCTGCAACAGCCGTCCGAGCCGCCCCGCCAGGTCCTGCGGCGCGCGTTCGTCCGGCCGGAATTCGATATTTCCAGCTTCGAAATGCACCAGATGGACATCGCGTTCCAGATGGGCGGCCAGAATTCCTTCTTTCCTGGCCCGCGCCAGCTCGACCACCTCGACGAAGCTCGCCGGCATCGCCAAAGGCGCATCGGCGGCGCGATCCGGTATCTCGGGCTCGGCCACCCGCAGTGCCGAGGCCGTCGGCCCCTGCCCCCCCGCCGGGCCCGGCATCACGTTCTGCGGCTCGGTGGCCGCCGCCGGCGCACCGGGATCGCCGCCGGCGCCCCGCGGCGCAACATCATCGCCTGCGCCAGGTACGGCCGCCGCGCTCGGTGCCGCGGCACCGGCGTCCGCCTGCAGGCGGCGCACCAGCTCGCCCGGCGTCGGCAGCTCGCTGGCGTGCACCAGACGAATCAAGACCATCTCCGCCGCCTGCAAGGGCGAGGGCGCCTGGCGCGCTTCGCCCAAGCCTTTCAGCAGCATCTGCCAGGTCCGCGCCAGGACCGCGATGCCAAGCTTGTCCGCCAGGGCGCGTCCGCGCACCCGCTCGGTCTCCGGGATGCCCGGGTCCTCGGCCACCTCCGGCACCAGGCGCGCGCGGGTCAGGAAATGGGTCAGCTCCAGCAGATCCTGCAGCACGATCACCGGGTCGCCGCCGGCGGCATAGATGTCCGCCAGCTGGTCCAGCGCCTCGGCGACCTGGCCGCCCATGACCGCTTCGAACAGGTCGAAGATACGCGCCCGGTCGGCGAGGCCCAGCATGTCCTTGACGTGTTCTTCGGTGACCTCTCCATCGGCCAGCGCAATGGCCTGGTCGAGCAGCGACAGGCCGTCGCGCACGGAACCGTCGGCCGCCCGGGCGATCATGGCCAGGGCCGCCGGCCTGACCTGCACCTGCTCGCTTTTGGCCAAACGGGCGAAATGCTCGACCAGCATCGCCTCCTCCACCCGGCGCAGATCGAAGCGCTGGCAGCGGGACAGCACGGTCACCGGCACTTTGCGGATCTCCGTCGTGGCGAAGATGAAGACGACGTGCTCGGGCGGCTCCTCCAAGGTCTTGAGCAGGCCGTTGAAGGCCTGCCGCGACAGCATGTGGACCTCGTCGATGATATAGACCTTGTTGCGGGCGGACACCGGCCGGTAGCGGACGCCTTCGATCAGCTCGCGAATGTCGTCGATGCCGGTGCGGCTGGCGGCGTCCATCTCGATCACGTCGACGTGGCGCTCCGCGGTGAGCGCCGAGCAGTGCTCGCAGGCACCGCAGGGGGCCGCCGTCGGCCCGCCGTCGCCCTTGGGCCCGATGCAGTTCAGCGCCCGCGCGATGATCCGGGCCGTGGTCGTCTTTCCGACCCCGCGCACGCCGGTCAGGATGTAGGCGTGCGCCAGGCGACCACCGGCAATGGCGTTGCTGAGCGTACGTACGGTGGCGTCCTGGCCGATGAGGTCGGCGAAGCTGGCCGGACGGTACTTGCGCGCGAGCACCCGGTAGGGCTCTGCGACCTGCGCGCCCGTGTCGCTGGCCGGTCCTGCGGATGCGGTCGTCTCGGAAGGCTGTTGCGTCATGACGTCACGTCGGGTCGAGCGCTCCTCCGGCACGGCCTTTGTGCGGGGCGCGCCTCGCGGCGCGATGGCCTAGCCCCTGTCCGAAAACGGCGGCGGAATGCAGTGGAAGGCTGGATCAGCGACCCAGGCGGGTCTCGTTACGGCTGCTCCCTTCCGGGTCTGACCGGGTTGGCGAGCTGCCCGTCCGCCGCCAGCCTCCCGGCGCACTATATCAGGACTCGCGCCCGCCAGCGCAAGGGAAGATCGACGCCAATTGCGCCACTGCGGGCGCTGTGCCACTTTCGCCTCATGGAGCGCATCAACGTCTACAGCGGCGCGGGGCTCGACCGCGCGGACCACCTGCGTCTCGACGAGGCGGCGATGGACCGCCTGATGCGCGACCCGGCGACCCGCTTCGTCGCCGTCTGGCGATCCTATAACCTCGTGCTACCGCTCGCCAACGAAAGCGATCCGGCGCCGGGCGCCGTATGGCTGCGCGGCCGGGACGCGATCGACCTGGCCGGCCGCGCCGGCGAACGGGTCTTCCTCGGCCTCGACGGGGCCGAGGCCTACGTCGCCCTCGACTTCTCGTCCCTGGAGCGCCCGCAGCAGGAGCCGGTGCTTCGCGCGGGCGGAGAGTTCCGGGACCTGCGCGAAGTCGGCGCCCTATTGCCGCAAAGGGACGGCTCGATCCTCGCCTATGCGCGCGGGCTGATGCATTGGCACGCGCGGCACCGCTTCTGCGGGCGTTGCGGCGCGCCCACCGAAACCGCGCGCGGCGGACACCTGCGGGTCTGCACCGGCGGCGCCTGCGCCATCGAACATTTCCCGCGCACAGACCCGGCGGTCATCATGCTGGTCCACGACGGCACACGCTGCGTGTTGGGCCGCCGGCACGATTGGCCGCCCGGCCTTCACTCGACCCTGGC